>CAZRRW010000083.1:0-10509 GCA_964602505.1 uncultured Burkholderiaceae bacterium | reverse complement strand
CCGACCACACCCTAGTGGCCCGGGGGCGCTACCTGGCCCTGGTGGGCAACTGCGCTGGCTGCCACACCACCCCGGGCGGTGCGCCGTATGCCGGGGGACGCGGCATCGGCACGCCCTTTGGCACCGTGTACGCTGGCAACCTGACGCCCGACCCGGTGCATGGCCTGGGCCGCTGGACGGCTGAGCAGTTCCGCCGGGCGTTGCGCCAGGGGCGCTCGGCCGACGGCCGGCTGCTGGCCCCAGCCTTTCCCTACACCAGCTACACCCAGGTGAACGATGCCGACGCCGACGCGCTGTGGGCCTACCTGCGCAGCCTGCCCCCGGTGGCGCAGGCCAACCGGGCCCACGACCTGCGCTGGCCCTACAACACCCAGGCGGCCTTGTGGGTGTGGCGCCTGATGTACTTCAAGGAAGAGACCTTCAAGCCCGAGCCCACGCAAAGCGCGGCCTGGGACCGCGGCGCCTATCTGGTACGGGGCCTGGGCCACTGCGCCGCCTGCCACGCTGCGCGCGACGACCTGGGCGGCCTGAGCGGGCGCGACGCGCGTGCCCTGAGCGGCGGCTTCATGCCGGTGCAGCACTGGTATGCCCCCTCGCTGGCTGACCCGAACGAGGCGGGCGTGCAAGCCTGGTCGGTGAGGGACATCGCGGCCCTGCTGCGCGATGGCCGCGTGGTCACGCCCGGGCCAGGCCAGCAGGCCGTCACGCACTCGGTGGTGGGGCCCATGGCCGAAGTAGTGGCCAGCAGCACCCAGCGCTGGCGGGCCGACGACCTGCTAGCCGCAGCCACCTACCTCAAGGCCTTGCCGCTGAATGCAGCGCCCGCCACGGCCGCGGCACCGCTGCGCGCCGCAGACCGGCAGGCCCAGCAGCGCACGCTGCAGCAGGGCGCGGCGCTGTATCGCCAGCACTGCGCCCAGTGCCATGGCGAACGCGGCGAAGGCCAGCGCACCCCCAGGGACGAAACCGCCTACCCGGCCCTGGCCGGCTCGCGCGCCGTAACCGGCCGCGAGGCAGCCAACCTGGTGCAGCTGATCGCCCGCGGCGGCTTCCTGCCCAGCACCGCGGGCAACCCCCGTCCGTTCGGGATGCCCCCGTTCGCACACTTGCTGAGCGACGCGGACATGGCCGCCGTGGCCACCTTCATCCGCCAGAGCTGGGGGCACCAGGCCAGTGCTGTGAGCGCGCTGGACGTGCTGCGCATCCGCGAAGGGCGATACTGGGCGTCAACCCACACGCACAAGCCCAACCATGAGCTTCCCCAAGAACAACGAGCCACCCCTGAACCGCTTTGAGAAGGGCACCGCCCAGCGCCGCTTGCGGCTGGGCGACGCCTGGGTCAACCAGTCTTTCGGCAAAAGCGACGCCTTCAATGCCGAGTTTCAGACCTTCATGACGGAGTACGCCTGGGGCGGCGTGTGGGCGCGCAGCAGCGTGGGCCACGTCACGCCCGCCGTGCGGCGCATGATGGTGCTGTGCCACACCCTGGCCGCTGGGCGCTGGGAGGAGTACGAGCTGCACCTGAAGGCGGCGCTGGACGCGCGCGACGAGTCGCGCATCACTCCGCAGGAGCTGCGCGAGGTGCTGCTGCAGGCCGCCATCTACAGCAGCGTGCCCAACGCTAACACCGCCATGAAGATTGCCCGCGAACTGCTGGCCGAGCGGCCCGCCCTGAAGGAGACCGTGGCTCCGGCCCTGCATGTGGTGCGGGATGGGCAGTGGAATGGCCCAGTACCCAAAGACCCGAGCAAACCCGCGGTGGTGCTGAGCCACGCACTGGGGTGGAGCCACCGCATGTGGGACGGCGTGGTCGAGCTACTGAAGAACGAATACGCCATCTTGCGGTATGACGCACGGGGTCACGGCCAGTCAGCCAGCCCTGGCGAGGCGTACACCATGATCGACATGGTGGACGACGCAGCCGCGCTCATCACCCGCGAGGTGTTTGGCCAACCGGGGGGCCAGCCCGTGTTGTTTGTAGGTTTGAGCATGGGCGGCATGGTGGCGCAGGGCCTGGCGGCGCGCCACCCGAACTTGGTGCGCAGCATCGTGATTGCCAACTCCACCAGTCACTACCCCGACCAGGCCGTCTGGGCGCAGCGCATCGCGGCGGTAGAAGCCCAGGGCATGCAGGGCGCGGTAGACATCTCGATGCAGCGCTGGTTTTCGCCCGCCTTCAATGCCGACGCGGCGCGGGCGCAGCCACGGCGCGACGCCTTCCTGGCCAACGACCCAGTGGCCTATGTGAAGGCCTGCGCCGCGGTGGGCGGCATTGACTTCCGCGCCAGCAACACCCAGATTGCCTGCCCCACCTGCGTGATTGCGGGCCTGCACGACGCGGCCACCCTGCCGGTGGAAAGCGAGCGCATCGCCGCTGCTGTGCCCGGTGCGGTGCTGAAAACCATTGACGCGGCCCACATGAGCGCGGTGGAGTACCCAGACGCGTTTGTGGCGCTGTTGCGAGAATTCTGGACATGAGCTCACCCCCTCTCAAGGCTTACGTTTTCAACGGCCCCAACCTCAACCTGCTGGGCACCCGCGAGCCCGCGGTATATGGCCACGCCACTCTGGCCGACGTGCAGGCCCTGTGCGAGGGCACCTGCAAAGAGTTGGGCTGGGCGCTGGACTTCCGCCAAAGCAACCACGAAGGTGAACTGGTCACCTGGCTGCACGAGGCAGGCAAGGCCGAAGCCGCGGGCCAGGCGGTGGGCGCGGTGTTCAATGCCGGGGCCTACACCCATACCTCTGTAGCGCTGCACGACGCGGTGAAAGGCGCTGGCGTCACCCTGGTGGAGCTGCACATCAGCAACACCCATGCACGCGAGAGCTTTCGCCACCACTCCTATCTGTCGCCGGTGGCCAAGGCGGTGATGATGGGCTTTGGGGTGCAGGGTTACGCGCTTGCACTGCAGGGGCTGGCGAAGCTAAAGGCCAAGTAGGTGTTCGCCCCCAGCCAGGAGGAAGTGCGCCGCTTCTTCTGCGACACCTTTGCCAAGCGCCAGGCCGCGGCCAGCAACCCGACCATCGCGCTCAGCCCGCTGGAGACGCTGGCTGCGCAGTGGATGGACGAACACCCCGAATACCACGCCGACTTTGCGGATGTGGAGAAGGCACTCGCCACGATGTACGACGTGGACGCCGGACGCACCAACCCGTTTCTCCATCTGTCGATGCACCTGTCCATCAGCGAGCAGTGCTCCATCGACCAACCGGCGGGCATCCGAGCGGCGGTGGAACGCCTGGCAGCGAAGCGCGGCGACCTGCACCAAGCCCACCACGCCGCCATGGACTGCCTGGGCGGAATGCTCTGGGCCAGCCAGCGCAACGGCACCCCGCCCGACGGCGCGGCGTATGTGGCCTGTGTGAGCAGAGCGGCGGGCGCTTGAACACTGCACGGGCACACCGCTTACAATACGATCAATCGCACTGTTTTTAGTGCGCTGAAGAACGCCATGAACGTCATCGCCGCAAACGACTTGAAAACCCAAGGCATCGGTGCCATTGCAGCCGCGCTGGCGCATCAGTCCGAAGCGGCGCTCACTGTGCGCGGCGAACCACAGTACGTGGTGATGAGCAAGGCGGAGTACCAACGGCTACGGGAGTGCGAGCTTGAGGCGGCTTTGGCTGAGTCGCAAGCCGATCTGAAAGCGGGCCGCTTTGTCAAAGAGACGGTTGACCAGCACTTGAAACGCTTGAAGGCGCTGCGCAAGTCGGTCGTCTGAGCCCCGGCGACCCATGAGCTGGCAACTGGTCTTCACCGACCAATACAACCGCCGCGCAGCGCGATTCCTGAATCGTCATCCTGACGCGGAGTCTCAGTACACCAGAACGCTCCGCCTGTTGGCAGCCAACCCCCACCACCCTTCCCTGCGTTTGCATGCATTGAAGGGCAGGCTTGAGGGGCTACACAGCGTCTCGATCAATCTGAGCTATCGCATCACGCTGGAAATGGTCATCAGCGAACACGAAGTGGTGTTGATCAACGTCGGAACGCACAGCGAGGTGTACTGAGCCTCACGGGTTTTGGTTGTCTCGGCGCCAAAGCCCCGCCCAATGGGACGGCGTAGATCTCCACTTCACACCGCCGCCGTCGACCCCCGCACCACCAACTCTGGCCGCAGCACCACCTTGGCGGGGCCGACCGGCTCGCCAGCCAGTTGCGCCAGCAGTTGCTTGGCGGCTTGAAAGCCCATCTCGAAGTGCTGGATGCGGATGGTGGTGAGCGGCGGGGCAATCAGGTCCACCAGCGGCATGTCGTTGTGGCCCACCACCGACATGTCTTGTGGCACCCGCAGGCCCGCCGCGGCCAGCGCGTCGTAGGCGCCCAGGGCCAGCAGGTCGTTGGCGGCCACGATGGCGGTGCAGCGCTGGCCGTTTGGCAACGCGGCCTGCTCGGCGAGCAAGCGCTCAGAACGGTTGCCCGCGCCTTGCTCGGCGAGCAAGCGCTCACAGCCCTGCCGCCCCGCCTCGCGCGAATAGGCTGCACAAACCGCGACGCCAGCGGACGTCAACCGATGTTCACGCAGCGCGGCCTCAAACCCGCGCAGGCGCCCCACCCCGGTGGACAAACCTTGCGGCCCGGCCAGGTGGGCAATGCGGCGGTGGCCTTGGGTGGCCAGGTGGGCCACCGCGAGGGCCATGCCCAGCTCGTCGTCGCTCACCACGGCCGCCACCTCGCCACTGGCCAGAGCCCGGTTCACCAGCACCACGGGCAAGCCCGCCGTGCCAGGCACCGCCCGGCGCAGCACCGCCAGGGCCGGGTCGTCGTCCGACGCGGTGGCCACGATGGCCCCGTCGATGCCCTGGGCCAGCAGGCGCTCGGCCACCGCCCGCGACGCAGCCCCCGACGCACCGCCAGGGCTGTTGAGCACCAAGGGCACATAGCCCGGCTCGGCCAGCGCTGCCTCGATGCCGCGCAGGATGGGCGGAAACACCGGGTTGGTGATGTCGGGCAGCAGCACGCCAATGGTGTAGCTGCGGCCGGTGCGCAGCGTGGCGGCTGCCCGGTTGGGCCGGTAGCCCAGATGGCGCGCCGCCGCCTCGACCTTCTCGACGATCTCGTGGCCAATCAGGTGACGGCGCTGCGGATCCAGGGCACGCGAGACGGTGGAGGTGTGCACGCCAGCAGCCTGGGCCACCTGGCGCAGGGTCACCTGCCTCGGCACGGGGCCGGTGGTAAGGCGGGGCGTCGACATGGCTGGATTCTGCAACAGTTTGCATGAGCCAAATTAGGGTATAGCCCAATATTTCTGGCGGCTGTTTGGCATTGACAAGCCATTTTTAGGCGATAGTATGCAAACGTTTGCATTGCGAGTCGTCTGCATGATCTCTCTCGACAACCTCACCGACGAAGTGCTGGCCGTGATGGCCCGCACACCTGACGCGCGGCTCGCGGCAGTGACCACTGCCTTGGTGAAGCACCTGCACGCCTTCATTCGCGAGGTGCGCCCCACCGAGGCCGAGTTCGAGGCGGGTTGCGCCTTTCTGGTGGCGCTGGGCCAGGCCAGCAGCGACAAGAAGAACGAGGTCATCCTCGCCAGTGACATCCTGGGCGCCTCGACGCTCATCACCCTGCTCAACAACACACAAGCGAAGGGCGAAACCGACTCGGCCCTGCTCGGCCCCTTCTGGCGGGCCAACGCGCCCCTGCTGCCCCTGGGCACCAGCATTGCCGACCCGGCCACCACGCCTGGCGAACCCCTGTTTGTGAGCGGGCAGGTCCGCAACATGGCCGGCCAGCCCCTGGCGGGTGCCGTGGTCGACGTGTGGCAGGCCTCGCCCGTGGGCCTGTACGAAAACCAGGACGAAGGCCAGCCCGACATGAACCTGCGCGGGCGCTTCCAGGCCGACGCCCAGGGGCGCTTCCACTTCCGCAGCGTGCGCCCTGCGGGCTACCCAGTGCCAGTGGACGGCCCCTGTGGCGACCTGCTGCGCGCCCAGCAGCGCCACCCCTACCGGCCCGCACATGTGCACTTCATGGTGTCGTACCCTGGCTACCGGGTGCTCATCACCCAGGTGTTTGCCGACGACGACGAGCGCCTGGAGACCGACGTGACCTTCTCGGTGGTGCCCAGCCTGGTGGGGCGGTTTGAGCGGCATGGCCCCAATGAATGCTGTGCCGAGCCGCACCACACCCTGCAGTACGACATGGTGCTGCAGGAAGGCGAGTTGCGCCTGCCCACGCCGCCCATTCCCTGACCCGGCCGCAGCAGGCCCTCACCGCAGCAACAGACATGAGCTTTGAACCGATTGACCGCCTGGACGGCAAGGTCGCCGTCATCACCGGCGGTGCCGGCGCGATTGGCTTGGCCACCGCACGGCGCCTGGCCGCACGCGGCTGCCGCATCGTCAGTCTGGACCGCAATGCCACGCCCGAGGGCCGTGCCGACATCAGCGCCAAGCTGGCCGCGCTGCCGGTTGTGGCCAGTGGGGCGCACCTGGGCCTGGTGGCCGACATCACCGACAGCGTGTCGCTGAAGGCAGCAGCCGTCGCCGTGCGGGCCCAGGCGGGGCGCTGCGACATCCTGGTCAACAGCGCCGGGTTCACCCGGGCCGTGCCCGCAGCCGACCTGGAGGGGCTGAGCGACGAGTTGTTCGACGCCATCCTCACGGCCAACCTGCGCGGGGTGTTTGCCACCATCCGCGCCTTCATGCCCCTGCTCAAGGCCAGCGGCGACGGGCTGGTGGTGACGGTGTCGTCGATTGCCGGGTTCACCGGCACCGGCAGCAACCTCGCCTATGTGGCCGCCAAGGCGGGGGTGGACATCATCACCGAAAGCCTGGCCAAGGCCCTGGCCCCGCAGGTGCGGCTGCTGTGTGTGTCGCCCGGGGCGGTGGCCTCGGGCTTTGTGCCGGGGCGCGGTGCCGACTTCAATGAAAAAACCGCCGCCACCACGCCGCTCAAGCGCGTGGGCCAGCCCGAGGACGTGGCCGCCACCGTTGAGGCCTGCGCCACCACGCTGCGCTTTGCCACTGGCACCCGGCTGGTGGTCGACGGCGGGCGTCATCTGTAAGCACTGAGCCATGAAAACACTCATCACCTGCGCCGTCACTGGCAACCTGGTCAAGCCCGAGCAAACGCCACATCTGCCGGTGACGCCCGAGCAGATTGCCAACGAATGCCTGGCCGCTGCTGCCGCAGGCGCAGCGCAAGTGCACATTCATGTGCGCGACCCGCAGACCGGCAAGCCCAGCATGGAGCTGGCGCTCTATGCCGACGTGGTGCAGCGCATCCGCGCAGCCAACCGCGAGCTCATCATCAACCTCACCACCGGGCCGGGCGGGCGCTTTGTGCCCAGCGCTGACGACCCCAAGGTCTACGCCCCCGGCACCTCCCTCGTCCACCCGCTCAAGCGTGTGGAGCACATCGCCGCCCTCAAGCCCGACGTGTGCTCGCTGGACTTGAACACCATGAACAGTGGGCCCGACGTGGTGATGAACACCCCGGCCAATGTGCGCAAGATGGCCGCGGTGATCCGCGAAGCGGGCGTGAAACCCGAGCTGGAGGTGTTTGACAGCGGCGACATCGCCCTGGCCAAGGACCTGATGGCCGACGGCACGCTGGACGGCCCCGGCATGTGGACCTTTGTGCTGGGCGTGAAGTACGGCTTTCAACCCAGCCCCGAGACCTTGCTCTATGCCCGAAGCCAGCTGCCCTCCGGCGCCTTCTGGAGCGCCTTTGGCATTGGGCGGCAGGAGTTTCCCATCGTGGCGCAAGCTTGGCTGGCGGGTGGCCATGTGCGGGTGGGCATGGAAGACAACATCTACCTCTCGCGCGGCGTGCTGGCCCAAAGCAATGCCGAGCTGGTGGCCAAGGCCGCCCGCATCATCACCGACCTGGGCGGTGAGGTGATGAGCGCCAAGGAGGCACGCGCCACCCTGGGGCTGAATGCCGCCGCCTGACGGCAGCTTGAACGAGACCTGCCCATGTAGATGAACGAACTCGACATGACCACAGCCCCATTCACCCTGCGGGTGCAGGCCAAGGCCAGCGGCATCGACGCCCTGTTGCTAGACCTGGTGCCACAGGCCCAGCCCACCCCTGGGCCCGACGAAGTGGTAGTGGCCGTAAAGGCCGCCGCCGTCAACCCCAGCGACGTCAAGGCCACCCTGGGCATCATGCCCAAGGCCGTGTTCCCGCGCACACCAGGGCGCGACTATGCGGGTGTGGTGGTCTCGGCCGGCAAGGATGTGCCCACGGACCTTCTGGGCACCGAGGTGTGGGGCTCGGGCGGCGACGTGGGCATCACCCGTGACGGCAGCCATGGCCGCTTTCTGGTGTTGCCGCGTGCCGCCGTCATTGCCAAGCCCAAGGCCCTCAGCATGGCCGAGGCGGGGGCTGTGGGGGTGCCCTTCGTCACTGCGTATGAAGGCTTTCGCCGCGCCGGCTTCTTTGACCAGCCCGGACGGGCCAAGACGGTGGCGGTGTTTGGGGCCAACGGCAAGGTGGGGCAGGCGGCGGTGCAGCTGGCCGCCCAGCAGGCGCAAACCACCGGCGCCCAGGTGATTGCGGTGCAGCGGCAGGACGCGCTGGAAGGGTTTGCCTGCGGGCCAGTGAGCGTCATCAACGCCAGAACCACGCCCGATGTCGCCACCCGCATCATGGAACTCACCAATGGGCGCGGCGTGGATGTCGTCTACAACACCGTGGACTCGGTGTACTTCGAGGCCGCACAGAAGGTGATGGCCAAGGGGGCCACGCAGATCTTCATCATCGCCACCAAGGGGCAGACCGTGCCGTTTGACGTGTTCAGCTTCTACCGCGGCATGCACAGCTTTGTGGGCATTGACACCCTGGCATTCACCGCGGCCGAGACCAACCAGCGGCTTGACGCCATGCGCGTCGGCTTTGAAGACGGCAGCCTGAAGCCCTTCCCGGTGGCTGCGGCCGACGCCCTGCCGCTGGCGCGCGCGCTCGAGGGCTACCAGGCCGTGCTGGCCGGGGCGGCCCGCCGCATGGTGCTGGTGCCCTGAACCGACCCCAGGCCCCGGCATGCACATCACCCGCATCACCCAGGCGCAGCCCTATGAGGCGCCCAACCACTTTGACATGCAGACCCTGCGCCTGCAGGGGCATGAGGCCAGCCCGGCCCAGGCGCTGTGGCTGGGCATGAGCGTCATTGCCCCCGGGGGCCACACCAGCCTGGCGGGCTCGCCGGTGGAGAAACACTACGTGGTGCTGGAAGGCGAACTCACCCTGGTGAGTGAACTCGACGGCGTGACCACCGAAGCCCTGCTGGGCCCGCACGACAGCGCCCTGTTCGTGCCGGGCGAGAAGCGCCAGCTCATCAACCGCAGCCAGCAGCCCGCCAAGGTGTTGCTGGCCATGCCATTGCCACCCCCTCAAGCCTGATTCAACCCAAGGAGACCCAGACCATGACCATGCAACGCCGTTCCCTCTTGAAAGCCACCGCCATCGCCGCCAGCACCGGCAGCGCCACCAGCCTGCTGGCCACTTCGGCTGTGGCGCAGCCCCCCGCGACCGCCTGGCCCAGCCAGCCGCTGAAGTTCGTCATCCCCTTCACCGCGGGCAGTGGCACCGACGTGGTGGGCCGTGCCGTGAGCGAGCGCCTGGGCCCGGCCCTGGGCCAGAGCGTGGTGGTCGAGAACCGGGGCGGTGCGGGCGGCACCATCGGCGCCAACCTGGTGGCCAAGGCCACCGACGGCCACACCGTGCTGGTGCACTCGTCAAGCCACGTGGTGAACCCAGTTCTTTACAACAACCTGCCCTACGACACGCTGAAGGACTTTCAGAGCATCACGCCACTGGCGGCCCTGCCCAACGTGCTCATCACCAACCCGAGCAAAGGCTTTCGCGACGTGCGCGACCTGGTGGCCAAGGCCAAGGCAGCGCCGGGCCGCTTCAACTACGGCTCGGCGGGCAATGGCTCGGCCACCCACCTGAACGCCGAGAAGTTCCGCATCGCCGCCGACATCCAGGCCCAGCACGTGCCCTTCCGTGGCACGCCCGAGGTCATCACCGAGATCATTGCCGGGCGGATCGACTGGTACTTCTGCCCCATCGTCAGCGTGCTGCAGCAGATCCGCGCCGGCACCATCCAGGCCCTGGCCATTGGCACCCTGGAGCGCAGCGACGACCTGCCGGGCGTGCCCCACATCGGTGAGGCGGGCTTTGCGGCGGCCGAGTACACCTTCTGGGTGGGCATGTTCGCGCCCTCGTCGATGCCGCGCGCCAACGCCGACCGCCTGAACGCCGAGGTGGTGAGGATCCTGCGCGACCCGGCCTTCCGCACCCGCATGGACGCCCTGGGCGCCAAGCCCATGCCCATGACGGTGGCGCAGACCGACACCTTTGTGAAGAACGAGATGGAGGCCGCCGCCCGGGTGGTGCGCGCCGCCAATATCAAGGTGGAGTAGCGCAAACAAGGCTCTGCCACCAAACAAAAAAGGGGCCAGAAGGCCCCTTTTTGATGTGCGCGATAAACCGCTTAACGGTGGAACCCGCTCTGTGGCACCACTTGCAACTCACCTGGCAATGAGCTCAGGTAG
>CAZRRW010000082.1:0-10610 GCA_964602505.1 uncultured Burkholderiaceae bacterium | reverse complement strand
CACAGTGGTTGAACATCGGGTTGATGAGCCAGGGGTCAATGCCCAGCAGCTTGCTGAACTTCTTGGCCACCTCTTCATAGGCCTGGAAGTGGTTGCTCTTGCGTCGCACCGCCCAGCCCGCATGCAGGGGCGGCAGCAGGTACTGCTCGGTCAGGCCTTCGAGCACCTTGGGGATGCCGGCCGACAGGTCGTTGTTGAGCAGGATGGTGCAGGGGTCGAAGTCCTTCAGGCCCAGGCGGCGTTGCGCCTGGATTTGCGTGTCCGAGGTGACGCCGGCCCAGGCGGCGTTTGTGCCGCACCAGGGGCTCGATGGTCAGCGTCTCGCCGTCAGGCAGCTCGAGCGTGGTCGGGGCGGTGACTTCAGGGTTCAGCGAGCCCAGACGCACGTTCAAGCCGGCTTGGTGAAACACCTTGACCAAGCGCGACACATTGGTCAGGTAGAACATGTTGCGGGTGTGATTCTCGGGAATCAGCAGCAGGTTCTTCGCTTCGGGGCAGATCTTCTCGATCGCGGCCATGGCCGCTTGCACCGCCAGCGGCAACATCTCCACCGTCAGGTTGTTGAAGCCGCCGGGGAACAGGTTGGTGTCGACTGGTGCCAGCTTGAAGTCGGCGTTACGCACATCCACCGAGGTGTAGAAGGGCGGCGTGTGCTCCATCCACTCCAGTCGGAACCAGCGTTCAATGGCAGGCGTGGAGTCAAGAATTCGCTGCTCCAGCTCATTGATGGGGCCAGTGAGCGCGGTGACGAGATGGGGAACCATGAAGACGCTTTCCAAGCGAAGCTGGGCGATGGATTTTAGGCGTCTGCCTTGCCGGGCGCTGACCGCTTGGGCCAGTACACATTTGCCCATGAAAAAGGCCACCCGAAGATGGCCTTTGTATAGCGAGCGAAGTGCTCGGTGACGGGTCAGCCGAGGGTACTCAGGAGTGGTAGGCCGTTTCGCCGTGGGTGGTGATGTCCAGACCCTCGCGCTCTTCCTCTTCGCTCACCCGCAGCCCGACGATCATGTCGACCAGCTTGAAGGCGATGAAGGCCACAACCGCAGACAGCACGATGGTGGCAATCACCCCTTGCGTCTGGATCCAGAGCTGGGCACCGATGCCGGGGAAGTCTTCTGGCTTGCCGCAGGCATTGGTGACGTAGTTGCAGATGCCAGCACCGCCCAGCGAAGGCGAGGCAAAGAAACCAGTCAACAGGGCACCCACGATGCCGCCGACGCCGTGCACGCCAAACACGTCCAGCGAGTCATCTGCCCCCAGCATGCGCTTGAGGCCATTGACGCCCCACAGGCACACAAAGCCGGAGACCAGACCGATGACGATGGCGCCCATCGGGCCGACAAAGCCGCAGGCCGGGGTGATGGCCACCAGGCCAGCCACGGCACCAGAGGCCGCACCCAGCATCGAGGCCTTGCCCTTGGACACCGCTTCACCGATGCACCAGGCCAGCACGGCTGCCGCCGTGGCCACCAGGGTGTTGACGAAGGCCAGCGAGGCCACGCCGTTGGCTTCGAGGTTGGAGCCGGCATTGAAGCCGAACCAGCCCACCCACAGCAGCGAGGCACCCACCATGGTGAGCGTCAGGCTGTGCGGCGCCATGGCTTCCTTGCCGTAGCCGATGCGCTTGCCGATGACATAGGCACCCACCAGTCCAGCCACACCGGCGTTGATGTGCACCACGGTACCGCCCGCAAAGTCCAGCGCACCCTTGGCCCACAGCCAGCCGGCATTGGCCACCACAGCTTCCAACGCCTTTTCGTCGGTGATGGCGTCGGGGCCGTCCCAGTACCACACCATGTGGGCGGTGGGCAGGTAGCAGAAGGTGAACCAGATGGCACTGAACAGCAGCACCGCCGAGAACTTCACGCGCTCGGCAAAGGCACCCACGATCAGGCAGCAGGTGATGGCGGCGAACGTGGCCTGGAAGGCGACGAATTGCAGCTCGGGGATGTAGACACCCTTGCTGAAGGTGGCGGCAGCCGACTCGGCGGTCACGCCCTTCAGGAAGATCTTGTCCAGCGAACCGAAGAAGGGGTTGCCCGCGGTGAACGCCACGCTGTAGCCGTAGATGACCCACAGCACGGAAATCAGCGAGAACACCACCATCACCTGCATCAGCACGCTGAGCATGTTCTTGCTGCGCACCAGACCGCCATAGAACAGGGCCAGGCCAGGCACGATCATCAGGATGACCAGGATGGTGGCCACGTACATGAACGCGGTGTCACCCTTGTTCGGGGCGGGCGGGGCTGCAGGGGCAGCAGCCGCTTCGGCCGGCATGTCAGCAGCAGCTGCGGCGGCAGGCGCCGCGGCGTCAGCCTTGGGCGCTTCGGCCTTGGCGTCAGCCTTGGGCGCTTCGGCAGCGGGTGCGGCGGCGGCAGGGGCTGCCGGGGCTGGCGCCTGGGCCAGCGCGGCCGTGACCCCAAAACCCAGCGCTGCCGCCAGCGACAAGGATGCGAATAGCTTCTTCAACATGTCTGACCTCTCACAGAGCATCTTTGCCGGTTTCGCCGGTTCGAATGCGCACCACCTGCTCCAGGTCGTACACAAAGATCTTGCCGTCGCCGATCTTGCCGGTGCGCGCCGCGTTCTCGACCGCTTCGATCACGCGCTCGACCAGGTCTTCGGCCACAGCCGCCTCGATCTTCACCTTGGGCAGGAAGTCAACAACATACTCCGCACCACGGTACAGCTCGGTGTGGCCTTTCTGTCGGCCAAAGCCCTTGACCTCGGTGACGGTGATGCCCTGAACGCCAATGCCTGACAAGGCCTCGCGAACCTCGTCAAGCTTGAAGGGCTTGATGATCGCAGTTACGAGTTTCATGGATGCTTTTTCTCCAAGGAATACAGGTCGCTCGTCGCTTAGAACGAGTACTTGAGGCCCAGCACCACGGTGCGGCCACCGAGGTTTTTACCTGCAGTGGTGCCAGCAGCGTTTGTGGTGTAGCTGTAGTAATTTCTGTCGGCATTGGTTGAGATTGCCGTCGCACTGACTACCGGCCCCGGGCTCAATTCCTTGCTCAGCCCCACCTGGATCAAGTTGTAACTCGCGTTGACTGCTCGTTGGGCACCGCCCGCAGCGGCAGCAGCAGTCGTGCCGCTCACGCCAGTAACCGTCTGCCGGGCAATACCGGGGGTCAACGTCCAGCCGCCACCCAGATCGAAGTTGCCGTTGATCTCAAGGTAGGTGCTGCCGCGGGAATTGTTGCGGCAAGGCAGAGCGCCGGTCACGTTGCACTGGGTCTGGCCGAACAGGCTGCCCAGGCTGTAGGAGTACTTGGCGCTGATCGGGCCGTAGCTCAGACCGCCGTACACCTCGGTGGTTTCGGCCTTCTGCAGCAACTGCAGGCCGCCTGCGGAGCGGATGGCATCAAGCTTGTTACCCGGGTACCAGTATTGCAGCACGCCGACGTCAAAGCCCAAGTCCTTGGTGAGGTTGCCCTTGAAGCCACCATACAGATCGATTTCCAGGTTCGAGCCAGCCGAAAACCCGGTCATGGTGTTTCCAATTAGGCGATTCGCGTCTCCGGTATTCTTGATCCAGCTGATGGTCGAGCCCCAGGCACCGACATAGAAGCCGCTGGAGTGGGCGTAGTCAATGCCGCCTTGCAGAGCGGGGTTGAAGTTGGTCTGCGTGATGCCGCGGTAGCGGTAGTCGCTGACCACCCCGATGTTGTAGGACAGATGGGCGGCGGCGGAAGCCGACAGGGTGCCCAGAACAGCCAGTGCGAGCAAACTCTTTTTCATGATGACGCTCCGATGAAGGTTGAACAGTTCCCGGTGGGTCTAGGCACAAACCGTGCCAAACTCTGACCCCAGGGGCAGTTAAAGCCACTCCACAGCGCAAGGACATGGGCTCAAGGCATCCGGCAAAGACAACCTCCACCCGTCGAACCCCCGGCCTGTTGCGGGCATGCGACAGGCCGGCCGGAGCGATGCACCATAAGTGTGCGCGAATCCGTCGATGAGCTACGCCAGCGTCCAAAGCCGTGCATCCAGCGGCATGCATGCGCCGCCCGTCACGGTGGAGGTGCATTTGGCCAACGGCTTGCCAAACTTCACGCTGGTGGGCCTGGCCGACACCGAGGTGCGTGAGTCCCGGGAACGGGTTCGCGCCGCGCTGCAGAACAGCGGGCTGGATTTCCCCGCCAACCGGCGCATCACGGTCAGCCTGGCACCGGCTGACCTGCCCAAGGAATCCGGGCGCTTCGACCTGCCCATCGCCCTGGGCATCCTGGCTGCCAGCGGACAGATCGACGGGGCGGCCCTGGCGGGCCATGAGTTCGTGGGCGAGTTGTCCCTGGCGGGCGACTTGCGCCCAGTGCGCGGCGCACTGGCCATGAGCCTGGCGGTCGGCGAAGGCAAGTTTGTGCTGCCCCTGGCCAGTGCTCACGAAGCGGCCCTGGCACCGCAGGCCCAGGTGTATGGTGCCGCCCATCTGCTGGATGCGCTGCAACCCTTTCGGCCGCCCAGCCCGGACACGCTCGACCCCAGCCCAGGCTGGCAGCGGGTGAGGGCCGACTTTTCCGCCGTCGCCGCCCAGGGCAGCTCGCCAAAAGCCGACCTGCGCGACGTCCGCGGCCAGACCGGCGCGAAGCGGGCGCTGGAGATCGCCGCCGCTGGCGGACACGCCTTGCTGATGGTGGGGCCGCCCGGCACTGGCAAGTCCATGCTGGCGCAGCGTCTGCCCGGGCTGCTTCCGCCCATGACCGACCAGGAGGCGCTGGAGTCGGCGGCCCTCCTGAGCGTGAGCTCCGTGGGCTTTGACGTGGGCCGCTGGCGCCAGCGGCCGTTCGTTGCCCCGCACCACACCGCATCGGCGGTGGCCTTGGTGGGTGGGGGCTCACCGCCGAAACCGGGTGACATCTCGCTGGCCCACCATGGCGTGCTGTTTCTCGATGAACTGCCCGAAACCCCCCGGCCCAGCCTGGAGGCCCTGCGCGAGCCGCTGGAGGCCGGGCGCATCACCGTGTCACGCGCCGCGCGGCAAGTGGTGTTCCCAGCCCAGTTCCAGCTGGTGGCGGCCATGAACCCCTGCCCCTGCGGCTACCTGGGCTCCGTGCGCAAGGCCTGCCGCTGCACGCCCGACCAGGTCAACCGCTACCGCAGCAAGCTGTCTGGCCCTCTGCTCGACCGGATCGACCTGCAGGTGGAGGTGCCCGCCCTGGCACCGGAAGAGCTGCTGCGCCTGCCCGAGGGCGAGGCCAGTGCGGCCGTTGCCCAGCGGGTGGTGCTGGCGCGGGCGCTGCAGATCGCACGCCAGGGCAAACCCAACGCCCGGCTGGAGGCCAGCGAGCTGGACACCTTGGCTGTCGAGGACGCGGCCCGACAGTTCCTGCAAACGGCGGCCCAGCGCCTGGGTTGGAGCGCGCGCGGCACCCACCGCGCGCTCAAGGTGGCCCGCACCGTGGCCGACCTCGCTGCGGTGTGTGCACCCGATGGCACTGCAGCCAGCCCGACCGCCATCACCGTGGCCCATGTGGCAGAGGCCATCCAACTGCGCCGCCTGATGAACGGCTGAGGCCCCACCGGCAGGTTCCCTACAATTTTTTGCATGCGTATCCTGCCTATTCACGCCTTAGCGCCCTGGCGCTCCGCGCTGGCGCAGTGGGGCGCGATGCTCGCCATGGTGGCCGTGGTCGGCAGCCTGCTTGCCCCACTGGCGCGCCTGAGCACCGAGGTGGCCACCGGCAAGCTGGGCAGCTTGTGTCTGGCCAGTGCCATCCATGGGCTGGATGCTGGCCAGGCTGCGGGGCTGGGCGACCCAACGCCAAAGGGCTCGTCGGTGGACCCGCAGCCCTGCAACGGCTGCGCCAGCGGTCTGCTGACCCCACCCGCTGCCCGTCCGCTGGGGCTGCTGCCCCCCGTCAACCTGCTGCTGGCGTGGGCACCTGCCGAGCCCGCCGCCGAGCGGCCTTCGCTGACCCTTCCACCAGGGCGCGCACCGCCACCGGCCCACTGAGCCGACACCGCTGGTTGCCGTGACCGCAGCCCAGCGATAAAGACACTTGCATGTCATACCGATGGGTGGCAGCGGCAAATTAGACAAGGGTCCATTGAATTAGCCGTTGACCAGCTCAGTCAACTGGTTCTTATTGATTAATTTCCTTGCTTTAGGGATGTTTCATGACATCTTTTCATTCAAAAACAACTCATTTTCTGCTGGCTGCCGCGCTGACGCTGCCGCTGGGCTTGGGCAGCGCCCCGGCCTTGGCCCAGCAGGCCAAGGTGGGCGATATCCAGCTTGACGGGGCCTGGGCCCGTGCCACAGTGGCTGGGCAGAAGGTGGCCGGCGGCTTTGTGAAGATCGACAACAAGGGCGCCGCCGACAAGTTGGTGTCAGCCCGTGCAGACGTGGGCGCCGCGACCGAGTTGCACACCATGAGCATGGACGGCGGCACGATGCGCATGCGCAAGGTGGACGCGATCGAGGTGCCCGCCAAAGCCACCACCGAGCTCAAGCCCGGCGGCCTGCACATCATGTTCATCGATCTCAAGCGCCAGCTGGCGGTCGGCGAGACCGTTCCGGTGACGCTGCGGTTCGAGAAGGCAGGCGAGGTGAAGGTGGACTTCAAGGTCCAGCAGGCCCCAGCCGGCAACAGCGGCGCGGCCATGAGCCATGGCGCCCATGGCGGGGGTCAGCCCGGCCATGGTGCCCACAAGCACTGAGATGCACGCCCCCACCCGCAAACTGGGCTCACGCCGCCAGTGGCTGCGGCGGGCGGCCTTGGCCGCCTGGCCGGCCGCCGTCTGGCCGCTGGCCGGTTGCGACGGCCTGCCCGCCTGGCTGCCAGGCACCAAGCCCCGCTTCAACGGCATCGACATCACGGGGGCGGACTACGGGCGCAACTTCAAGCTGCAAGACCCATCGGGCGCCACCCGCACCCTGGCCGACTACCCGGGCAAGGTGGTGACCCTGTTCTTCGGCTTCACCCAGTGCCCTGACGTGTGCCCCACGGCCTTGGCCAAGGCGGCCGAGGTGAAGAAGGCCCTGGGCAAGGACGGGGAACGCCTGCAGGTGCTGTTTGTGACGGTCGACCCGGAGCGCGACACGCCCGAAGTGATGAAGGCCTACGCTGGCGCCTTCGACCCCAGCTTTGTGGGCCTGCGCACCAGCCTGGACGAGACGGCCAAGCTGGCCAAGGACTTCCGGGCCTACTACGCCAAGGTGCCGCTCAAGGGCTCGGCCAGCGGCTACACCATCGACCACTCGGCCATGACCTACGTGTACGACCCCAAGGGGCAGCTGCGCCTGGCCATCCGGCACGAACAGACCACCGAGCAGATCGTCGCCGACATCCGCACCCTGCTGAAGGGCTAGCCACAGGCACGCACCCGCGGGGGTGCAAAAAAAAGCCCATGCTTGCGCATGGGCCTTGAAATTCGCAGCGTGGTGCTGCGAGAGGGGAACTGACAGACTTTCGAGCTGTCTGGGCCTGAAAAGTTCCGCAGCCCCACCTCCCGCCGGGTTCAGCCGCCTGAAGTGGGCTCCGGCTGGCGCTCAACCGCCCTGGGCTGGGCCATGGGCGAGCCGTCGGCTTGGCGCAGTTGCCCGCCTTCCACCAGCACACGCCCCCCCAGCGCGGGCTGCACGGGGGTTTGCACGGTGCGGTAGCTGCCGTCGTCCATGCGCACCTGCACCGAATACGCGGTGGTAGTGGCCGTGCGGCGGTTGACTTCGTTGCCGACGTAGGCCCCGGCGGCAGCACCCAGGATGGTGGCCAGCGTCTTGCCGCTGCCCTGCCCCACCTGGTTGCCCACCACCGCGCCGATCACGCCACCGGCCACCGAGCCCACATTCACCGGGCTGCCAGAGCCGCCAGCCACCTGCACCGGGGTGACAGACTCCACCGTGCCGAGGTTGGGGTTGACCGTGGCCCGGCGCGGCTCGGCCGCCGGGGCGGGCGAGCCTGCAGGCTGCGCCGCTGGAGCCGCGCCGCCCTGGGCCACCGGGGGAAACCCGCTGTAGACCGTGCCCACCGGAGCACCGGCAGGGCTGGTACCCGCACTGCCTGCCGCCGGGCTGGCGGGCGCACCCGCTGGGGCACCGGCCGCCGTGCCCGCCTGGGCCACCACGGGCGCCGGCGTCGTCTGGGGGGCTTGAACGACGGCAGGGGTCGGCGCCGGTTTGGCCGCCGCAGCAGTGCGCTCGGCTGCGGGCTTGGCTGCCACCGGCTTCGCGGTGTTCGGCGCAGCCGCCTTGGCCGGTTCCTGTGTCTTGTCAGCCACCTTCTCAACTGCGGGCTGTGGCAGCGCCACAGCAGCCCCTGGCGTGGCCGCTGACTGGGGGGCCGACGGGGCCGCCACGGCCACGGGCGACTGGGTCACCACTGGGGCCGGGGCTTGGGTTTTGAGCACCAGCGCGGCCAGCAAGCCGATGATGGCGAGGCCCATCGCCCCGCCTGTCCACCACACGGCGGTGGGGATCACCTTGGCGGGCGGCTGCTCAAACGGGTTCAACACCGAAGCGGGAATGGCTGCGTTCATCGCGTTCTCCTTGAGGCTCAGGCGGCACATGACCGCCTTGCCCCTTCAACGCCCCAAGTGTGCGCCACGCCGACACGCGGCACCCGCACGTGAAAGCAAAGTTTTGTGAACGAATGCCAGCGCGTGCAGGTTCAGCCTGCGCGTCTACAGGTTCGGCGCCAGCAGTCGCTGCAAGGCCTGCGCGTCGGCACCCTCGCGGCGGGCGCGGTCGGCCAACTGGTCGTCGCCGATCTTGCCGACGTTGAAGTAGGTCGCCTCCGGGTGGCTCAGGTAGAAGCCGCTCACGCTGGCCGCTGGCGTCATGGCCAGGCTGTCGGTCAGGCCCATGCCAATTTCCTGCGCCTGCAGCAACTCGAACATCTGACGCTTGACCGAGTGGTCAGGGCAGGCCGGATACCCCGGAGCCGGGCGGATGCCGCGGTACTTCTCGGCAATCAGGTCGTCGTGGCTCAAGGCCTCGTCGGCCGCATAGCCCCACAGGTCTTTGCGCACCCGCTGGTGCATGGCCTCGGCGTAGGCCTCGGCCAGCCGGTCGGCCAGAGCCTTGAGCATGATGGCGGAGTAGTCGTCATCCATGAAGTACTTCTCCTTCTTCTCCACCCCAATGCCCGCCGTCACCGCGAACAGGCCCACGTAGTCGTTGCCCAGCGGCGACACGAAATCCGCCAGGCAGCGGTTCGGGCGCCGCACCCCATCGATCACCGGCCGCTCAGTCTGCATGCGCAGGCCGTGCCAGGTCATGAGCTTCTGTGTTCTGGCCTCGTCGGCAAAGATGGCAATGTCGTCGTCGTTCACCTGCGCGGCCGGGTACAGGCCCACCACCGCGTTGGCGGTAAGCCAGCGGCCCTCCACCAGACGCTGCAGCATGCGCTTGCCGTCACTGAACACTCGCTGCGCCTCGGCACCCACCACCTCGTCCTTGAGGATGGCGGGGAAGGGGCCAGCCAGATCCCAGGTCTGGAAGAACGGGCCCCAGTCGATGTACTGCGCCAGCTCGGCCAGGTCGTGGTTCTTGAACACGCGGCGGCCAATGAACTTGGGCTTGGGCGGGGTATAGGCCGCCCAGTCGATGGGCGTCTTGTTGGTCCGGGCCTGCGCCAGGCTGACCAGGGGCGTGGCCTTCCTGCTGGCATGCAGCTGGCGCACGTGCTCGTAGTCGGCCTTGAGTTCGTCAATGAACCTGGCTGCCCGATCGTCGCTCAGCAAGTCGGCGCACACCCCCACCGAACGCGAAGCGTCCGGCACATAGACCACTGGGCCTTCGTAGTTGGGCGCAATCTTCACCGCCGTGTGCACCCGGCTACAGGTGGCCCCGCCGATCAGCAGCGGGATCTTCCTGACGCGGAAATACTCGTCGCGCTGCATCTCGGCGGCCACGTACTGCATTTCCTCCAGGCTGGGGGTGATGAGGCCTGACAGGCCAATGATGTCGGCGCCCTCGACCTTGGCCTTGGCCAGGATGTCCTGGCACGGGACCATCACGCCCATGTTCACCACTTCAAAGTTGTTGCACTGGAGCACCACGGTCACGATGTTCTTGCCGATGTCGTGCACGTCGCCCTTGACGGTAGCAATGACGATCTTGCCCTTGGGCTTCACGTCGCCACCAGCGGCCTCCAACTGCTTCTTCTCGGCCTCGATGTAAGGCAGCAGGTGGGCCACCGCCTGCTTCATCACCCGCGCTGACTTGACGACTTGTGGCAAGAACATCTTGCCCTGGCCAAACAAGTCGCCCACGATGTTCATGCCCGCCATCAGCGGGCCTTCAATCACGTTCAGCGGCCGCCCACCCTGGGCCTTGATGCCCTGCCAGGCTTCTTCGGTGTCGGCGGTGATGAACTCGGTGATGCCATGAATCAGCGCATGGCTCAGGCGCTCATTGACGGTTTTGGGCGCATCTGGCGTGCCCCGCCAGGCCAGCTTGGCGGAGTCGTCCTTTGCCACGCCTTTCACTCGCTCGGCGGCTTCCACCAAGCGCTCGCCTGAGTCTGCGCGGCGGTTCAACACCACGTCTTCCACCAGCTCGCGCAGGCCGGGCTCGATCTGCTCGTACACGCCCAGCTGCCCGGCGTTGACGATGCCCATGTCCATGCCCGCCTGGATGGCGTGGTACAGGAACA
>CAZRRW010000081.1:3693-10763 GCA_964602505.1 uncultured Burkholderiaceae bacterium | reverse complement strand
GTCTGGGGCAAGATGGCCTGCACGTCGTCGGGCGTGACATGGCCGCGCCCGGCCAGCAGGGCCTGGGCCTTGGCGGCCCGCAGCACGGCCAGGGCGGCGCGGGGGCTCAGGCCCTCCACAAACCAGCGGCCGCTTCGGGTGGCTGCCACCAGATCCTGCACATAGTCAATCAAGGCCGGGGCGGCATGCACCGCCAGCACGGCCTGCTGCGCACCCCGCAGTTGCGCAGGCGTCAGCACCGGCTGCAGGCTGGACAGCATGTCGCGACGGTCTTCGCCTTCCAGCAGGGCGCGCTCGGCTGCGCGGTCGGGGTAGCCCAGGGTCACGCACATCAAGAAGCGGTCCATCTGGCTTTCTGGCAGGGGGTAGGTGCCCAGCTGGTCGTTGGGGTTCTGCGTGGCAATGACGAAGAAGGGCTCAGGGAGGGGCCGGGTTTCGTTCTCGGCCGTCACCTGGCGTTCTTCCATGGCCTCGAGCAGGGCGCTTTGGGTCTTGGGGCTGGCGCGGTTGATCTCGTCGGCCAGCAGCACCTGCGCAAACACCGGGCCGGAGTGGAACACAAAGCCGCCCTGTGATTTCTCGTACACGCTCACGCCCGTCAGGTCGCTGGGCATCAGGTCCGCGGTGAACTGCACCCGGTTGAACTTGAGCCCGAGCGAGGTGGCCAGAGCATGCGCCAGGGTGGTCTTGCCCACGCCGGGCACGTCTTCAATCAGCAGGTGGCCGCCAGCCAGCAGGCAGGCGGCACATTCACGCACCTGGGCAGCCTTGCCCACGATCACCCGGTTCAACTGCGCCAGCAGGGCCGTGAGTTGCGTGTGCAGGGCTTCGGGCGGGGTGTGGGCAGTCATGTGCAGATTGTGGGCGGAATTACAGTCCTGCCTATGTCAACCGGATATTTCACCCACCCTGACTGCGCCCGCCACCACATGGGCGACGGCCACCCCGAATGCCCGGAACGGCTGGCGGCCATCGAAGACCGCCTGATCGCCAGCGGCCTAGCGGACTTTCTGACCCGCATGGACGCGCCCGTGGCTGATCTGGCCGCCATCAACCGGGCCCATGCCAGCGAACACATCCTGGCGCTGGCCGACCAGCATCAGGTGCTGCTGCGAGACCACGCCGCCGGCGGGCCTGACCATGTGTACCTGGATCCGGACACCGCACTGTGCACGGCCACCTGGGACGCTGCCCGCCGGGCGGCTGGGGCGGCGGTGGCGGCCACCGACGCGGTGATCGACGGCACCCTGGACAACGCCTTCTGCGCGGTGCGCCCGCCGGGCCACCACGCCACCCACGCCCAGGCCATGGGCTTTTGCTTCTTCAACAACGTGGCAGTGGCCGCCAAGCACGCGCTGGACGTGCGCGGGCTGCAGAGGGTGGCCATCATTGACTTTGACGTGCACCACGGCAACGGCACCGAAGACATCTTTGGCGTGCACCTGGACGACCGGGTGCTGATGTGCAGCTTCTTCCAGCACCCGTTCTACCCCTACAGCGGCACCCAGCAACCGGCCGCCAACATGGTGAACGTGCCGGTGCCAGCCTACAGCCGGGGCTCGGTGGTGCGCGACTTGGTGGAGCAGCAGTGGCTGCCGCGGCTGGAGGCTTTTCGCCCAGAGATGATCTTCATCTCGGCCGGGTTTGATGCCCACCGTGAAGATGACCTTGGACAGATGGGGCTGGTGGAGGCCGACTACGCCTGGCTCACCGAATGCCTGCAGGCAGTGGCTCAGCGCCACGCCAAAGGCCGCATCGTGAGCTGCCTGGAAGGCGGCTACAACCTGGATGCGCTGGGCCGCAGCGTGGCCGCGCATGTGAAGGTGCTGGCGGGGGCCTGAGCGCCCGCCAGCTGATCAGGAGACCGACATGGACTTGCTGCTGTGCGAACAGGACGACCGCGGGGTGGTGCAACTGACGTTGAACCACCCGGCCGCCTTCAACCCCTTGTCAGCGGCCATGATCACGGCGCTGAGCCAGGCGCTGGAGCGGGTGGCGGGCGATGCCAGCGCCCGCGTGGTGGTGCTAGGCGCGGCGGGGCGCGCGTTTTGCGCCGGGCATGACCTGAAGGAAATGCGTACCCTCAGCCAGGGGCAGATGGCTGACTTGTTTGCCCGCTGCAGCCGCCTGATGGGGCAGATTCAGGCGCTGCCAGTGCCGGTGATCGCACGAGTTCAGGGCCTGGCCACCGCAGCGGGCTGCCAGCTGGTGGCTACCTGCGACCTGGCCGTGGCCTCGGCCGACGCCCGCTTTGCGGTGAGTGGCATCAACTACGGCGCGTTCTGTGCCACCCCAGGCGTGGCGCTCAGCCGCAACCTGGGCCGCAAGGCCGCCATGGAGATGCTGCTGACGGGCGAGTTCATCAGCGCCCACGAGGCACGCGCCAAGGGCCTGGTGAACCGCGTGGCCGACCTGGGCGCGCTGGACGCCGAGGTGCAGGCCCTGGTGGCCAGCATCCTGGCCAAGCCGCCCACTGCGGTGGCGGCGGGCAAGCGGCTGTTCTACCGGCAGCTGGAGCTGGGCACCGAAGCGGCCTACCAGCTGGCGGGGCAGGTGATGGCCTGTGACCTGGCCAGTGCCAACGGGCAGGAGGGGCTGGCCGCGTTCAGCCAGAAGCGCAGCCCGCAATGGCCCACCCTGCGTGATGGAAGCCCCACGGCATGACCGCTGAATTGATGGCCCTGTGGCGTGATGTGCAGCGCCCCGGCGTGGTGTGGGAACTGCTGGTGTTGCTGGGGGCCGTGCTGGCCGCCTGGCTGCTGGCGGTGATGGCCCGCCGGTCGTTCCCCAGTGCCCGGGTGTGGTTTGGCGAGCGCACGGCCGACGGCGTGCTGTTCCCCCTGCTGGCGCTGGGCTTCACCTGGGCGGGCTCGGCCTGGTTGACCAAGGCCAACTCGGTGGTGCTGCTGAAGGCGGCCATGCCGGTGCTGGTGAGCCTGGTGGTCATCCGCGTGGTGGCGCGGGTGCTGCGCGTGGCCTTTCCCACCGCCGACTGGGCGCACTTTGTGGAGCGCACGGTTTCCTGGGCGGTGTGGCTGGGCGTGGTGCTGTGGGTAACCGGCCTGCTGCCCGGTGTGCTGGCCGAGATGGAGCAGATCACCTGGGCTTTTGGCAAGACCAAGGTGGACCTGCGCACCCTGTTCGAAGGCGCCATCACTGCGGGCCTGGTGATCGTGATGGCCTTGTGGGTGAGTGCCGCCATCGAGGCCAAGCTGTTGCAAGGCGGCGTGGGCGATTTGGCGAGCCGCAAGATTGCGGCCAACGCGGTGCGGGCGCTGCTGCTGTTTCTGGGCTTTGTGTTTGCCTTGTCGGCGGTGGGCATTGACCTCACAGCCTTGAGCGTGCTGGGTGGCGCCTTGGGTGTGGGCCTGGGCTTTGGCCTGCAAAAGTTGGCGGCCAACTATGTGAGCGGCTTCGTCATCCTGGCTGAGCGCAGCTTGCGCATTGGCGACAACGTGCGGGTGGACACCTTTGAGGGGCAAATCACCGACATCAAGACCCGCTACACCCTCATCAAGGCCACCAATGGGCGCGAGGCCATCGTCCCCAACGAGATGCTCATCACCAACCGGGTGGAGAACCTGTCGCTGGCCAACCCGCAGCTGTTGCAGACCACCACCGTGCAGGTGCCCTATGGGGTAGCCGTGGACAGCACCCTGGCTTTGCTGCGCA
Organism: uncultured Burkholderiaceae bacterium; assembly: GCA_964602505.1. Classification (GTDB taxonomy): domain Bacteria; phylum Pseudomonadota; class Gammaproteobacteria; order Burkholderiales; family Burkholderiaceae_C; genus CAZRRW01. The sequence continues at coordinate 7,091 of CAZRRW010000081.1, read as the reverse complement.
CCACAGTGGCCGCAGTGCCGCGTGTGCTGCCCAGCCCGGGGCCCAATGTGTTCCTCAGCCAGTTTGCGCCCGACGGCCTGGAGCTCACCATCACCTACTGGATTGACGACCCGGAGAACGGGCAGCTCTCGGCCCGATCCAACGTCAATCTGGCCATCCTGAAGGCCTTGCAAGGCGCGGGCATCGACATCCCCTACCCGCAGAGGGTGGTGCGGCAGGCCTAGGGGCCTAAACCACTCAGCCCAACTGCCGCGCCAGCAACACCGCCGCGTGCACCGCCTGCCGCGCGGTGCCGTCGGCAATCTGGTGGCGGCAGCTGGTGCCGTCGGCCACCACCACGGCGTGCGGCTGGGCGCGCACGGCGGGCAGCAAGGCCAGCTCTGCCATCTGCATCGACACCGCGTGGTGCTCGGCGTCGTAGCCAAAGCTGCCGGCCATGCCGCAGCACGAGCTTTCAATCAACTCGGGCTTCGCGCCGGGGATGAGGCGCAGCACGTCCAACACCGGGCTCACCACCCCAAAGGCTTTCTGGTGGCAGTGGCCGTGGACGAGCAGCGGCGCCTCCAGTGGCTTGAGTCTTGACTGAAGGGCGCTGGCCACGCTTGACTGGGCTTTGGCTTCGCGGGCGAGGTATTCCTCAATCAACTGGGCTTGCTTGGCCACCGTTGCTGCGAGTTCGCCCAAGCCCATGGCCAGCGCCTCGTCGCGCAGGGTGAGCAGGCAACTGGGCTCAAGCCCCACGATGGGAATGCCGTGCTGGGCCAGTGGCGCCAGGGAGCCCACCAGGGTGCTGAGCTTGGCGCGGGCGGCGGCCACGTCGCCCACGGCGAGGTGGGTGCGGCCACAGCACAGGGCCGCGCCGTCATCCGCCTGGGCGGCATGCACCGTGCAGCCAGCGGCTTGCAGCACGCGCACCGCAGCCACTGCGTTCTCGCTTTCAAAGAAGCGGTTGAAGGTGTCCACCAGCAGCACCACGGCGGGTTTGCCCTCGCGGTGTGCGGCCAGCAGTTCACCGCGCGAGGCCAGGGTCAGGTCAGCGGCCACCACGTCAAAGGTGTCGGCCCGCCAGGCGGGCAAGCTGCGCTGAGCCGAAATGCCGAGCCAGCGCTCGGTGAGCCTGGCGAGCCAGCGCCAACGGTTGCGCAGGTTCAGCAAAGGGGCCAGGCGTGCGGCCACCGGGCCGTAGTCGGGCAGGTGCGAGATGAGCCGGTCTTTCAGCGTGCGGCCATGCCTGGCCTTGTAGTGGTGCAGAAACTCCACCTTCATGCGGGCCATGTCCACGCCGGTGGGGCAGTCACGCTTGCAGCCTTTGCAGCCCACGCACAGGTCCATGGCGTCTTTCACCGCGTCGCTAGTCAAACCATCGGGGCCTAACCGGCCGCTCAATGCCAGGCGCAGGGTGTTGGCGCGGCCACGGGTCAGGTGCTGCTCGTCACGGGTAACGCGGTAGCTCGGGCACATGGTGCCCGCGTCAAACTTGCGGCAATGCCCGTTGTTGTTGCACATCTCCACCGCCTTGGCAAAGCCTTGCGCCGGGTCGCCGCCGGTGCCGGGCGCGGTGGTTTCTTCGGTAGCGGGGTTGTTCTGCACGTTCCAGGCTTGCCAGTCGAGCGCGGGCTTGAGCGCAATCACCTTGTATTCGGGCGAATAGCGCATGACCCGCGTGTCGTCCATGCGCGGGATGGGCGCTTGGGGCGTGCTCACCATGCGGCCAGGGCAGAGCAGGCCTTGCGGGTCCATCAGGCGCTTGATCTCGCCAAAGGCCTGGGTGATGGCCGGGCCAAACTGCCACTCGATCCACTCGCCGCGACACAGGCCGTCGCCATGTTCGCCGCTGTAAGCGCCTTTGAACTTGCGTACCAGGGCTGAAGCTTCGTTGGCAATGGCGCGCATCTTGGCGGCACCGCCGTGCTCACCCGCGACCCGCATGTCCAGAATGGGCCTCACATGCAGCGTGCCCACCGAAGCGTGGGCGTACCAGGTACCTTTGGTGCCGTGCCGCGCAAACACCTCGGTCAAGGCGTCGGTGTAGTCAGCCAGGTGTTCCAGCGGCACCGCACAGTCTTCAATGAAGCTCACTGGCTTGCCGTCGCCCTTCAAGCTCATCATGATGTTGAGCCCCGCCTTGCGCACCTCCCACAGGTTTTTTTGCGGTGCGTCGTCGGCCATGTGCACCACGCTGCCAGGCAGGCCCAGCGTGCCCATCAAGTCGTCAAGTTGCTTGAGCTTGGGCAGCAGCTCGCTCTTGACCGCACCTGAAAACTCCACCAGCAATATCGCTTGCGGCTCACCGTTGGCCGTATTGAGTGCGGTGCGGATGGTGGGCGCAAACGCCGGGTTGGCGAGCGACAGGTCGATCATCGTGCGGTCGACCAGTTCCACGGCGGTGGGCCCTAGCTTCACGATGTGCTGGGCCGCCGCCATGGCCGTGCGGAAGGTGGGGAAGTTGACGACTCCAAGCACTTTGGCGCGGGGCAACTCGGCAAGTTGCAGGGTCAGGTTGCGGGTGAGCGCGAGCGTGCCTTCACTGCCCACCAGCAGGTGCGCCAAGTTGACTGAGCCGTCGGTGGTGTAGGGCCGCTCGCTCTGGTTGCAGAAGATGTCGAGGTTGTAGCCCGCCACCCGGCGCATCACCTTGGGCCAGTGGGCGTCGATCTCGGGGCGCAGGCGCTGGGCCAGGGCCTGCACCGCCTGCCCGATGGCCAAGGCCCGGCCGCTGGACTGGCTGAACAGGCCGAAGTCGGCCATGGTGCCGTCGGCCAGGTGGGCGCTGGCTCCCAGCACGTTGTGCACCATGTTGCCGTAGGCAATGCTGCGCGAGCCGCAGGAGTTGTTGCCCGCCATGCCGCCCAGCGTGGCTTGCGCGGCGGTGGATACGTCCACCGGAAACCACAGGTGTTTGGTGGCCGGGTTGGCCTTGAGTTGGGCGTTCAGGTGGTCCAGCACGATGCCGGGCTCCACCGTGGCGGTGTGCGCGTCTGCATCAACATTCAGCACCCTGCGCAGGTGCTTGCTGTGGTCGATCACCAAGCCAGCCCCCACCGTCTGGCCGCACTGGCTGGTGCCGCCGCCGCGTGGGACGATGGGTACTTTCAGGTCGCGGCAGATGGCCAGGGCCGTGGCCACGTCGGCGTCGGTCGTGGGCACCAACACACCCACGGGCATGACCTGGTAAATCGAGGCGTCGGTGGCATAGCGGCCACGGTCGGCCGGGGTGAACAACACCTCGGCTTGCGTTTCGGCGCGCAAGCGGCGGGCCAACAGCTCGGCCACGTCGGTGGTGGCCGCCGTGGGCAGCCCGGTGAGGTTCTTGGCTTCAGACTGGTCACTCATGGTGCGTCAGGGGGCAAGGGGTGCGGGGGGGCTCAGGTGGCCAGCATCACGTCACCGCCCGCCAT
>CAZRRW010000081.1:0-3674 GCA_964602505.1 uncultured Burkholderiaceae bacterium | reverse complement strand
AGAACGGTGTCGCGCTTGTGGTTCAGGTGTTGCAGCAGCACGTCGCGCAGGGCGCACCCGTCGTGTGCATCCAGGGCCTCGATCATCTGCTCGTGTTCGCGCACGGCCGCCCGCCACTTGCCGGTGTCCTGGTTGGAGCGAAACCGCAGCGCCTGCAGGCGCGCGTTGATCTGCTCGTAGGTGCGGGTGAGCACCGGGTTGGCGGCAGCGGCGTTGATGGCGCTGTGGATTTGTGCATTCAGGCGGTAGTAGCCCGACAGGTCCTGCCGGGCATGACAGGCGAGCATCTCGAAGTGCAAGGCCTTGACCTCGGCCAGGGCGGCTGGCGTGATGCGCTCGGCCGCCAGCTCGCCCGACTGCGCCTCCAGCCCGGCCAGCACCTCAAAGGTGTCGACCACGTCCTGCGTGCTCAGCTTCAGCGCCACGGCGCCGCGGTTGGGCAGAAGTTCCACCAGGCCTTCGGCGGCCAGCATGCGGATGGCTTCGCGCAGGGGTGTGCGGGAGATGCGCAGCCGCTCGGCCAGGTCGCGCTCGTTGAGCTTTGCGCCCGGCGCAATCACGCCCTCAATCAGCAGGGTGCGCAGCCGCGCCGCCGCCTGGGACTGGAGCGTTTGCGCATGCAGGGCAATGACGTCAGCGGGCATTGGGGATGAGGCAAATCTTGCAGGAAATGTATTTTGCATACAAAATTTGCCTTTGACCAGCCAACCCCATTCCTTTCAGCCTGTCATGACGCTCAAGCTCAACCACCACCCGGCCGGCCGGCACTTTCTGCAGATTCCCGGGCCAAGCCCAGTGCCAGACCGCATTCTGCGGGCCATCAGCTACCCCACCATCGACCACCGAGGCCCAGAGTTCGCCGACCTGGGCAAGAAGGTGCTCACTGGCATGCAGAACGTCTTCAAGACCTCGCAGCCGGTGGTGATCTACCCGGCCTCAGGCACCGGCGCCTGGGAGGCGGCCCTCGTCAACACCCTGAGCCCTGGCGACACGGTGCTGATGTTCGAGACTGGCCACTTCGCCAGCCTGTGGAAGAAGATGGCCGAGCGCCTGGGCCTGAAGCCCGAGTTCATCGGGGTCACTGCCGCTGACGACACCGGCCTGCCTGCCAACTGGCGGCGTGGGGTGGACGCGGCACAGATCCAGGCGCGGCTGGAGAAGGATCCCCAGCACCAGATCAAGGCGGTGTGCGTGGTGCACAACGAAACCTCCACCGGCGTCACCAGTGACATCGCCGCGGTGCGCCGTGCGATCGACGCAGCCAGGCACCCAGCCCTGTTGCTGGTGGACACCATCTCGGGCCTGGGCAGTGCCGACTACCGCCACGACGAATGGGGCGTGGATGTGTCGGTGTCGGGGTCGCAAAAGGGCCTGATGCTGCCCCCTGGCATCAGTTTCAATGCCGTGTCGGCGAAGGCCGTGGCTGCCAGCAAGACCGCCAAGTTGCCCAAGAGCTTTTGGGCCTGGGACGAGATGCTGGCCATGAACCCGACCGGCTACTTCCCCTACACGCCCAGCACGCACTTGCTGTATGGCCTGGCCGAGGCGATTGACATGATGCTCGGCGAAGGCCTCGACGCGGTGTTTGCCCGCCACCAGCGCCTGGCCAAGGCCGCGCGCACGGCGGTACAGGCCTGGGGGCTGCCCATCCAGTGCGCCGACCCGGCGGTGTATTCGCCAGTGCTGACCGGTGTGGTGACGCCTGTGGGCGTGGACGCTGACGCCGTGCGCAAGGTCATCTACGAACGCTTCGACTTGTCGCTGGGCGCAGGGCTGGGCGCCTTGAAGGGCCGCATGTTCCGCATGGGCCACCTGGGCGACTGCAACGACCTCACCCTCATGGCCATGCTGTGCGGGGTGGAGATGGGCCTGAAGCTCAGCGGGGTGAAGCTCGCCGGGTCGGGCGTGGACGCGGCGATGGGGGTGCTGTCCGCCTGACGCTGGCCAGCGGGGGCGGTCAGCCCGCCGCCGCGCGATAGAGCATGTAAGCGGCCAGGGCCGCCAGCATCCACACGAAGTACCGCTTCAACTCTGCCGTGGGGAGCCGGTGGGCCGTGCGTGCGCCCAGGGGTGCCGTGAGCACGCTGGCCGCGGAGATGACCAGCAGCGCAGGCACGAAGACATAACCCAAGGCCCCGCTGGGCAGCGTGGCGATGCTCCAGCCATGGAACACGTAGCTGGCCGAGCCCGCCAAGGCGATGGGGAATCCCAGCGAAGCGGCGGTGGCCACGGCGGTGTGCATGTGCACTTTGCGCCAGGTCATGTAGGGCACGCTGATGAAGGCGCCACCCGCGCCCAGCATGCCGGACAGCATGCCAATGCCGCCACCGGCAGCCACCAGCTCGCCGCTGGGCGGCAGCGGTGCCTCGGCCTCGCCAGGCACCTGGCTGCTAGGGCGGCGGCTGCTCCGCCACATCTGCACCGCCGACACCAGGTTGAGCAGCCCGAACAGCAGGGCCAGCAGGCGGCTGCTCATGCTGGCAGCCAGCCATGCGCCGAGCCACGAGCCCAGCAGAATGCCCGGGGCCAACCGTGCCGACAGCCCCCAGTGGACCGCCCCACGCTTGTGATGCGCCCTCACCGACGAGATGGAGGTGAAGCAGATGGTGGCCAGCGAGGTGGCCACGGCCATCTTGATGATCAGGTCAGGCGGAAAGTGCTTGATGGTGAAGATGATCGTCATGAAGGGCACCATCAGCATGCCGCCACCGATGCCGAACAAGCCCGCCAGGAACCCGGTGCAGCCGCCCAGCAACAGCAGCTCTGCGATCAGCAGGGGATTAAGGTCAAACATGCAGGGGGAGAAGTGGGCGGCAGGGGCAAAGGTGTCCGCCGCGAGCCCTGGCCTTATTCCTGAACCCAGGGGGATTCAGGTGGGCGAGGTCAGCCGGGCATCGGGTTCATCTGACGCGAGACGATCACGCCAGCCCGGCGATGTTCCAAGCCCTGGCTCCAAAGAGCATCGGTTCAAGGAAATATCTGGCTTCAGGCCCGCAGCGGACGCGTTGAGTGTAGACCTGTGGCTGCCCGACTGCCGGGCCCTCAGTGCAGGGTTTGGGCGCCCGTGCTGGGGCCGCCGGTGCCAGGGGCCAGGTCGGCCATGATGGACGCCCAGCCGTCCGGTGACTCATCGGCCTGCGCGCTGCCGGCCTCCACCTCGTCGGGGTCGGCCGGCCGCACCGCGTGGATCTTCAGGTCAAGGCGCAGGGCGATGCCCGCTAGCGGGTGGTTGCCGTCCAGCACCACATGCTCGTCATACAACTCCGTCACTCGGAATACCGCGTCGTCCGACAGCCCGTTCAACAGGTCGGCCGGGGCGCCATGGGCGCCCTGCGCAAACAAGCTGGCCTGCAAGGGCGTGCCCTCCTCCAGGCTGTCGTTCAAGGTCTTGGGCAGGCTGGTGCGCTGTGCAAAGAACACCAGTTTGGGGAGATAGTCGCCAAAGGCGTGCTCCGGCTCCAGGTGGAGCTCCATCTCGTCACCAGCCGTGTGGTTCTGTAGCGCCTCGCTCATCTTGGGCAGCAGGTCGCCGCTGCCGACGAGAAAGGGCCGGGGTGTGTCCAGCACATCGATGACCTCGCCGGTCGTGTCAGTCAGCGTCCAGGTGAGATCGACGACGCATCCGTTTTGAATGTTCATCGCAAAATTGTCCCATGCACGCCTCTTCGTACCAG
>CAZRRW010000080.1:0-10824 GCA_964602505.1 uncultured Burkholderiaceae bacterium | reverse complement strand
CCTTCGGCCATGACATTGCCCCAGGTGGGAATGTCGCTCGGCAGGCCCAGGCCCAGAAAGCTCAGGATCGCCTCGGTCAGCACCGCACTGGCGGCAATGAAGGTGCCTTGCACGATGAGCGGCGCGTTGGCGTTGGGCAGGATGTGCCGCCACAAGATCACCGGGGTGGGTGTGGCCAGGGCGCGCGCGGCCTCGATGTAGGGCTCTTCACGCAGTTGCAGCACCAGCGAGCGCACCAGCCGCGTCACCCGGGGTACCTCGGGAATGGCAATGGCCACCACCACCGTCCACAGCTTGGCCCCCAGGGCCGCCACCAGGGCGATGGCCAGCAGGATGGACGGAATGGCCATCAAGCCGTCCATGACGCGCATCAACACCGCGTCCAGCGCGCGGAAGTAACCGGCCAGCATGCCCAGCAAGGCGCCCAGGCCAATGGCCACCACGGCCGTGGCCAGGCCCACGATGAGGGACACCCGCGTGCCGTAGAGCACCCGGCTCCAGATGTCGCGGCCAAAGCTGTCCGCCCCCATCCAGAAGGTGTGGGCCACATGGGTGCCGTTTTGCAGGGCAAAAGCGGCCGCATGGCCCGCAGGGGCGTTGATGTGGCTGGCGTCCATGGCGCTGGGATCCACCGTGCCCAGCCACGGTGCTGCCAGGGCCAGCAGCAGCAGTGCCGCCAGCACCACCACCCCGAACTTCACCGCGCCATTGGCCCAGAGCTGGCGCCACACGGTGCGGCGGGCGGAGGAATCGCTCATGGCGCGGCCACCTCAGTGTCAGTACCGGATGCGGGGATCGAGCACCAGGTAGCTGATGTCGACCAGCAGATTCACCAGCACATAGGCCACGCTGAACATCAGCACCACGCCCTGGATGACCGGGAAGTCGCGGTTGAGCACGGCGTCACCGTGAGCGAGCCCAGGCCAGGGATGGCGTAGACGGTTTCGGTGACCACCACGCCGCCAATCAGCAGGGCCACGCCAATGCCAATGATGGTGACGATGGGCACGGCGGCATTGGCCACTGCGTGGCGCAGCAGCACCGCAAACTCACCCAGGCCCTTGGCGCGGGCGGTACGGATGTAGTCTTCGGTGAGGGCCTCGCTCACCGCGGCACGCGTCACCCGCGACAGCAGGGCCACGTAGATGACACTGAGCGTCAGGCAGGGCAGCACGAGGCGGTGGGCCCATTCACCCACCCCCTTGGACGAATCGCCCAGCAGGCGGGCATACCCTTGCACGGGGAACCACTGCAACTTCATGGCGAACAGCCAGATCAGCAGGTAGCCGACCACGAACACCGGCACCGAGAACCCAAGCACCGAAAACCCGGAGAGCACGCGGTCCAGCCAGCCCCCCATGCGCCAAGCCGCCAGCGTGCCCAGAGGCAGGGCCACCAGCACCGCCAGGGTGATGGTGCCCACGGCCAGCGACAGGGTGGGCTCCAGGCGCTGGGCGATCAGTTCGGTGACGGGTTTGTTGAGGTAGTACGAGTAGCCCAGGTTGCCTTGCAACACCTGGCCCAGCCAGATGCCGAACTGCGCCACCAGGGGCTTTTCGAGGCCCAGGGACTCACGGATCTTGGTGATGTTCTCGGGCGTGGCGTTGTCGCCTGCAATCACGGCGGCCGGGTCTCCTGGGGTGAGGCGCAGGATGAGGAACACCACCACCGCCACCACCAGCAGCACCGGCACCGTGGCCAACAGGCGCTGCGCCAGAAAGCGGATCACCCGCGCGCCTCCAGCAGCTCATTGCAGAGGCGCTTGCCCAGCTCGACCCCAAACTGGTCGAAGGGGTTGATGCCCCAGAGCGTGGCCGCGCAGAACACCCGGTGTTCATACAAGGCCAGCAGGGCACCCAGGCTGCGCGGCGTGAGGGCCTGCAGGTGCAGGGTGGTGGAGGGGCGGTTGCCCGGGCAGCGGCGGAAGGGGTCGCTGGTGTCGTCGCCCACGGCCAGGGCCTGGGCCTGGGCGGCGGCGTTGGCCAGCAGCAACTGGTGCTGCCGGTCCACCAGCGCCTGCAAGTCGGCTGGCGCCTGGGGCGGCTGCCCCACAGTGATGAACTCCACCGGCACCACGTCGGCCCCTTGGTGCAGGGCCTGGAAGAAGGCGTGCTGGCCGTTGCTGCCCGGCTCTCCCCAGACCAGGGCGGCCGTGGGATAGGCCACCGGGGCCCCCTGCTGGGTGACCTGCTTGCCGTTGGATTCCATCTCCAGCTGCTGCAGATACGCGGGCAGGCGCGCCAGTGCGCTGGCATAAGGCGCCACGCAGCGCGAATGCAGGCCGAGGAAGCTGCGGTTCCACACGTCCAGCAAGGCCAGCTGCAGGGGCAGGTTGGCCTGCGCAGGGGCCTGGACAAAGTGCTCGTCCATGCGGCGGGCACCGGCCAGCAACGCTTCAAAGCCTTCAGACCCCAGGGCCACTGCGGCGACCAGGCCCACAGGCCCCCACACCGAGTAGCGGCCGCCCACCCAATCGGGAAAGCTCAGCACCCGGCCACAGCCAAAGGCTTGGGCGGCGCCCACCTGCGCCGTCACCCCCACCATGCGCGCGGTGGCGTCTTGCCCGTGGGCCAGCAGCCACTGCCGGGCCATCCGGGCATTGGCCATGGTCTCGGCCGTGGTGAAGCTCTTGCTCGAAACGATGAACAGGGTGTGGGCAGGTTCGCACCGGGCCAGCACGGCCAGCAGCTCGGCCGGATCCCCATTGGCCCCGAAATGCATCGCCTGGGCCGATGTCACTTGCCCTTGCAGGGCGCGAGTGACCATTTGCGGCCCAAGGTCAGAGCCGCCAATGCCAAGGTTCACCACCTGCCGGATGTCTGGGTCGTGGCGGATGGTCTCGGCCAGGGCCAGCATCTCGCGGCGAGCCTGCATGGCCTGCTGGCAGGCCTGCGCAGGCAGGCCCAGTGGGTCGGGGCCACTGGCCTGCGGCGCCCGCAGGGCCATGTGCAGCGCTGCACGCCCCTCGGAGGCGTTGACTGGCTCGCCAGCAAACAGGGCTGCACGGGCGTCGGCCCAATGCACAGCCTCGGCCAGCCGCAGCAGCGCGGCTTGCACGGCAGCATCCACCCGCTGCAGCGACACATTGACCTGCACCTCGGGCGCAGCCACTTGCCAGAAGCCACCCCGCCCGGGCTGCGCCAGCAGGCTGCGCAAAGGCGCCACCGACTCGGCCAGGGCCTGCAAAGCCTGCCATTCGGGCAGCGCGCGGCGGGGCAGCACGTCAGGCATCCAGCAGGGCCTCGAGCTTCAGGGCGTCGGCTGCAAAACTGCGGATGCCTTCCGCCAGCTTCTCGGTGGCGCAGGCGTCCGCGTTCAACGCATACCGAAAGTCAGCCTCGTCCAGGAGCACCCGCGGCACCTCAGGCCCACCCCTTGGGTTCAACACCCGTTCAAGAGGTTCGTCGCTGTCCTGCAACTGCGCCAGCAGTTCAGGGGCGATGGTGAGCAGGTCACACCCCGTCAGGGCGCGGATCTGCCCGAGGTTGCGGAAGCTGGCACCCATGACCTCGGTGGCAATGCCGTGGCACTTGAAGTACCGATAAATGGCCGTGACCGACTTCACACCCGGGTCCTTCACGCCCGCGTTGGCCGCGTCGTCCCAGGCAGCGCCCTGCTGCTTCTTGTGCCAGTCATGGATGCGGCCCACGAAGGGGCTGATGAGCTGCACCTGGGCCTGCGCACATGCCACCGCCTGGCAGAACCCGAACAGCAGGGTGAGGTTGCAGGCCACACCCTCGCGCTGCAGCTGGGCAGCGGCCTGGATGCCCTCCCATGTGGCAGCCAGTTTGATGAGCAGGCGCCCGCGCGGCAGCCCTGCCGCCTCGGCCATGGCCACCACACGCCGCGCACGGGCCACGCTGGCGACCGCATCGAAGCTGAGGCGGGCGTCCACCTCCACCGACACCCGCCCTTCTATACGCTGGGCAATCTGCACCGCGAAGTCCACGAACAAGGCGTCCATGCGCTCGTCGATGGCTGCCTTTGCCTTGCGCTGTCGGGCCGCCTGCACCAGGCTGGCAAAGCCTGGATCCTGGGCCGCCTTCAGGATGAGAGACGGGTTGGTGGTGGCGTCGCGCGGCCGGTAGCGCTCGATCTGGCGGAAATCCCCCGTGTCGGCAACCACGGTGGTGAACTGGCGCAGGGCCTCAAGTTGATTCATGGCTCTGCTATTGTCACCCGCCATGAGCATCGTCGAGCGCGTGCGAGCCAGCCTGTCGGCCCTGCCGCCAGCGGAGCAACGGGTGGGCCAGCTGCTGCTGGAGGACCCACGGGCCTTTGCCTCGCAGCCCATTGCCGTGCTGGCCAATCTGGCGCACACCAGCAAGCCCACGGTGGTGCGCTTCTGCCGCAGCCTGGGCTATGACGGCCTGTCGGACTTCAAGCTCAAGCTGGCCGGCAGCGTGAGCGAGGGGGTGCCCTTTGTGCACCGCGCAGTGGCGGCCGACGACAACGCCCGCGAGGTGATGGTGAAGGTGCTGGACAACACCGTCGCCGCCATGCTGCGCTACCGCAACGAGGCCAGCACCAGTGCCTTTGAGGCGGCCATGGACGCGCTGTGGGCCACCGCCCGAACGGGCGGGCGCATCGAGTTCTATGGCGTGGGCAACTCCGGCATCATCGCCGCCGACGCGCAGCACAAGTTCTTCCGCCTGGGCGTGAACACCGTGGCCTACAACGACAGCCATGTGCAGCTGATGGCGGCCACCCTGCTGTCGCCAGGAGACTGTGGCGTGATGATCAGCAACTCGGGCCAGAGCCAGGACCTGCTGGACGTGGCCGACGTGGTGCGCCGCTCAGGCGCGCGGCTGATCGCCATCACCGCCAGCGGATCGCCCCTGGCGCAGCGTGCTGATGTTCACCTGGCGGCCGACCACATGGAAAGCTACGACCGCTACAGCCCCATGGTGTCGCGCCTGCTGCACCTGCTGATCATCGACGTGCTGGCCACGGGCGTGAGCCTGCGCTTTGGCCCGCAGATGCAGCCCAAGTTTGAGGAGCTGAGGCGCAACCTGCGCCGCCGCCGCGTGAAAGACGGGGACGAGTAGGCCCGTCGGCGCTGAAGCCGCGTCTAGATGCGGCCTTCTTCCACCGCGTGGCAGGCGATCTGGATGCCGTTGAGGACTTGCAGCCTGGGCCGCTCGGCCGAGCAACGGGCGTTGGCATGCGGGCAGCGCGGGTGGAAGGCGCAGCCACTGGGCGGGTTGAGCGGGTTGGGCACCTCGCCCTGCACCGGCGTGCGCTGGCGGCCCGTCTGGTTCATGTCGGGGATGGCGTCCAGCAGCATGCGGGTGTAGGGGTGGCGCGGGTGGGCAAACAGCTCCTGCTTCGGCGCCAGTTCGACCAGACGGCCCAGGTACATCACGCCCACGTCGTCGCTGACATGCCGCACCACCGCCAGGTTGTGGCTGATGAAGAGGTAGGTGAGGCCCTGCTCGCGCTGCAGGTCCTTCATGATGTTGAGCACCTGTGCCTGCACCGAGACGTCCAGCGCAGAGGTGGGCTCGTCGCAGACGAGAAAGTCTGGCTTGGTGGCCAGGGCGCGGGCAATGGACAGGCGCTGGCGCTGGCCGCCGCTGAACTGGTGGGGGTACTTCACCATGTCGAAGGGGCTCAGGCCCACCGACTTGAGCAGTTCACCCACGCGGGCGTCGATGGCGGCCTTGTCGCTCATCAGCCCGTGCTCCACCAGAGGCTCCGCAATGATGTCGCGCACCTTCCAGCGCGGATTGAGGCTGGCGTAAGGGTCCTGGAAGATCATCTGGATGCGCTGACGCAGCTTGCGGCCCTCTGGCTTGGCAAACTCGGCATGCGCATCCTGCCCGTCAAAGGTGACCTTGCCCTGGCTGGTGCCGTACAGACCCACCAGCAGCCGCGCCACAGTGCTTTTGCCGCACCCGGACTCGCCCACCAGGGCCAGCGTCTTGCCACGGGCGATGTCAAAGCTCACGCCGTCAACCGCGTGCACGAACTGCTTGGGCTTGCGCTCCAGCACCCGGTTGAGCCAGGGGGCCGACACGTCGAAGACCTTGACCAGGTCACGCACGCTCACCAGGGGTTGCACAGCAGCCTCCGGGGCCGTGGGGGCGGGCATCACAGCGCTCATGCCGCCACCTTCAGCTGGGTGTCGCTGTGCTGGTCGTGCAGCCAGCAGGCGGCGCGCGTGGCCCCAGCGTTCATCAGCTCGGGCCGCTCGGTGAGGCAGCGGTCAAAAGCCTTGGGGCAGCGCGGGTTGTAGGCGCAGCCCTTGGGAATGGCGTTCAGGCGTGGCATGGCCCCGTCAATCTGGTTCAGGCGTTCGCGGTCTGCGGTGATGTCTGGGATGGAGCCCATGAGGCCCACCGTGTAAGGGTGGGCCGGTGAGTGGATCACCTGCTCCACTGGGCCGATTTCGGCCACACGGCCAGCGTACATGACGGCCACACGGTCGCAGGTTTCAGCGATGACGCCCATGTCGTGCGTGACCAGCATCACCGCAGCCCCGCGCTCTTTGCACAGGGTCTTGAGCAGGCTGATGATCTGGGCCTGGATGGACACGTCAAGCGCGGTGGTCGGTTCGTCGGCGACGATGAGCTTGGGTTCTGCCGCAAGGGCCAACGCGATCACCACCCGCTGGCGCATGCCACCGGAGAACTGGTGGGGGTAGTGGTCGATCCGCTCCTCTGCCGCGGGGATGCCCGTCGACTTGAGCAGGTCGATCGCTCTTTGGCGGGCCTCGCTGGCCGTGACCGGCAGGTGGGTCAGGATGGTCTCTGTCAGCTGCCGCCCCACGCTGTACAGGGGGTTCAGCGATGTCAGCGGGTCCTGGAAGATGGCGCCGATGTGTCGGCCGCGGATGCGGCGCATCTGCTCGTAGGGCAGGTTGTCGATGCGCTGCCCTTCGAAGCGGATCTCTCCGCCCGCCACCTGGCCGGGCGGCTCCAGCAACCCGATGATGGCCGCACCGGTGAGCGACTTGCCAGCGCCGGACTCGCCCACCACGCCGAGGATCTCGCCGGCGGCGATGTCAAAACTCACATGGTCGAGCGCACGCAGGGTGCCGCGCCGGGTGGGGAATTCGACCACCAGGTCTTTGACCTCAAGCAGGGGAGTCGCCATGAAACGCAGTAACCTTATTGCAGCTTGGGGTTGAGCGCGTCGCGCAGCCAGTCACCCAGCAGGTTGACCGACAGCGAGATGACGATGAGCGTGAGCCCCGGGAAGATGGTGATCCACCACTCGCCGCTGTAGAGGTAGTCGTTGCCCACGCGGATGAGCGTGCCCAGCGAGGGCGAGGTGGGTGGCACGCCCACGCCCAGGAACGACAGCGTGGCTTCGGTGAGGATGGCGGTGGCCACATGGATGGTGGCCAGCACCAGCACCGGGCCCATGACGTTTGGCAGGACGTGGCGGCGCATGATCCGCGGTGTGCTGACGCCGGTGACCCGCGCGGCCTGCACGTATTCCTTGTTGCGCTCCACCAGGGTAGAGCCGCGCACGGTGCGGGCGTACTGCACCCAACCGGACAGGGTGATGGCCAGCACCACCACGCCAAAGGCCACTGACTCTTGCGCGTTGGGAAACAGGGCACGCCCCACCCCGGCAATCAGCAGGGCAATCAGGATGGGCGGGAAGCTCAGCATCACGTCGCAGATCCGCATCAGGAAGGTGTCGACCGCGCCGCCCACATAGCCCGCCAGCAGGCCCAGGGCCACCCCGATGAGCACCGAGGCCAGCACCGACACCAGGCCCACGATGAGCGAGATGCGGGTGCCGAACATCAGCGCGCTCAGGATGTCACGGCCCTGGTCGTCGGTGCCCAGCAGGTACTTGGCCTTGGCCCCCTCCATCCAGGCCGGCGGCAGGCGCGCGTCGCCCAGCTCCAGGGTGGCCAGGTCGAAGGGGTTGTGCGGCGCCACCAGGTTGGCGAACACCGCGCAGAACACACAGATGAAGGCAATGACCGCCGCCGTGACCGCCACCGGCGAATGCCGGAAGCTCCAGGCGATGTCCGAGTCCCACACTCGCGCCCAGACCGAAGGTTCGATCACGGCTGGAACGGGCGTCACGGGGGCTTGCTTGGGGCTCGTCATCGGGTCATTCAGGGTGAACTGGGGTTACTTGACGCTGACCCACTTCCAGAAGAAGAAGTTGTCAGGCAGCTGCACCAGCTCGACGTTCTTCTTCATGCCCCAGGCCAGCGCCTGCTGGTGCAGCGGGATGTGGCCGATGTCGTCCTGATGGATCTTGAAGGCCTCTGCAATCATGGCATTGCGCTTGGTCTGGTCGGTCTCGCTCTGCACCAGTTGGGTGAGTTCGTCCACCCGGCGGTTGCTGTAGCTGCCCAGGTTGAACTGGCCAGCGCCTGCCGCACCGGGGGTGCGCATCAGGGCATTCAAGGGGTTGTGCGAGTCATAGGTGCCCGGGGTCCAGCCCAGCAGATAGAAGCTGGTGTCGCGGCGCAGGATCTTGGGGAAATAGGTGCCCTTCGTCTCCGCAGCCAAGGTCACGCGGATGCCGACCCGCGCGAGCATGGCCGTCACGGCCTGGCAGATCTCGCCGTCGTTGACGTAGCGGTCATTGGGGCAGTTCATGGTCACGCCGAAGCCATTCGGGTAGCCAGCCTCGGCCAGCAGGCGGCGCGCCGCGGCCTCGTCATAGGGCAGGCGCTTGTTGAGGTCAGCATTGAAGCCCTTGATGCCAGGGGCCACCATCAGGCCGGTCGGCGTGGCAGCGCCGCGCATGACGCGGGTCTTGATGGTTTCGATGTCAATGGCCTGATAGAAAGCCTGGCGAACCCGCTTGTCCTTGAAGGGGTTCTTGCCCTTCACGTCGGAGTACAGCAGCTCATCGCGAGACTGGTCCATGCCCAGGAAGATGGTGCGAAGCTCGGGGCCTTGCATGACCTTGAGGTTGGCATTGGTCTTCAGGCGGTCTGCGTCCTGCACCGGCACGGGCTCCATCACGTCGATCTCGCCAGACAGCAGCGCGGCCACGCGGGTGGCGTCGTTGACGATCGGGGTGAAGATGACCTCGGTGACGTTGCCCAGTTCCTTGTCGGCACTGCCCCAGTAGTTGCCATTGCGGGCAAATGTGGTACGCACGTTGGGCTGGCGCTCGCGCAGACGGAAGGGGCCAGTGCCGTTGGCACGGAAGGAGGCGGCGTTCTCAATGCCGCGGCGGCGGTCGACCGGGCGAGTCGCCTGATTGGTCTCGCACCACTTCTTGCTCATCATGTAGACGAGGGAGATGACGTCGGGGAGGATGGGAAACGGCGCCTTGGTCTCGATCTCGACCACGTGGTCATTGACCTTGCGCACTTCCTTGAACTCGTTGGTGTAGCTGCGCATGTCGCTGCCCTCGCCAGAGGCGCGGGCAAAGCTGAACACCACATCATCGGCAGTGAAGGGGGTGCCGTCATGGAAGGTCACGCCCTTGCGCAGCTCAAAGCGCCAAACGGTGGGTGAGGTCTGCTTCCAGCTGGTGGCCAGTGCCGGCACCAGGCCCAGCTTCTTGTCGCGGCCGACCAGCGCCTCGTAGACGTTGCCAGTCACACTCAACTGCAGCGACTCGTTCAGCGAATGCGGATCCATCGACAGGGCATCGCCCTGGTTGGCCACGCGGATGGTCTTGGCCGACGCGGTGGACACGAAAGCAGGTGCTGCCGTGCCCAAGGCCAAGGCAGTGGCTGCGGCCAGACTGGCAAGTTTGAGTTTCATCATGGTCTCCTCTGGGTGAACGGGGTGATGGGCAGCGGCCCAGCTCAGGACTTGAGGGCCCCCTCCACCAGGCCTGCGTGCAGGGCAGCGCCAAGTGGCAGGATGTCGTCGTTGAAGTCGTATCGGGTGTTGTGCAGAAAGCAGGAGCCTTCGCCGCCCTGCCCAAGGCGCAGATAGGCACCCGGCTTGGCTTGGAGCATGAAGGAGAAATCCTCCGCACCCATGCTGGGGGCCATGTCGCGAACGACCTGCCCCTCACCGACCAGTGACGCGGCCACATCGCCAGCAAACCGCGCTTCGGGCACCGTGTTGACGGTGGCCGGATACACGCGGTCATACCTGACTTCGGCCGAGCATCCAAGACCCATGGCCACCGCCTGGGCCACCTCGGTCAGGCGCTGTTGCACCAGATCCTGGACCGAAGGCTTGAAGGTGCGCACCGTACCTTCCAGGCGGCAGGTGCGCGGAATCACGCTGAACGCCCCGGCGTTGCCAGCCTGCAAGGCGCAGATGCTGATGACCGCATTGTCAATCGGAGACACGTTGCGGGCGACGATGCTCTGCACCGCCGTGATCACATGGGCCGCCGCCACCACCGGATCGAGCGCCAGATAGGCGTGGGCACCATGCCCGCCGCAGCCCTCAATCAGGATGTCGAACCGGTCGGCAGCCGCCATCATCGGCCCGGGGTTGATGCCGACGGTGCCCACCGGCATCGCGGGCCAGTTGTGCATGGCATAGACCGACTCCACCGGAAACTGGTCGAACAGGCCATCGTCAATCATCGCCTTGGCACCCGCATAGCCCTCTTCGCCGGGCTGGAAGATCAGCACTGCGGTGCCGGCGAAGCGTCGCGTCGCCGCCAGGTAGCGGGCCGCCCCCACCAGCATGGCGGTGTGCCCGTCGTGCCCACAGCCATGCATCAGGCCGGCCTTGGCCGAACGCCACGCAAAGGCGTTTTCCTCCTGCATGGGCAGCGCGTCCATGTCGGCCCTGAGGCCAATCATCCTCGATCGGGTAGCCTCAGCGCCGTGCGGCGCCTCCGCGCCGGGCTTGAGCCGCCCTTCGATGGTGGCCACCACACCCGTCTTGCCAATGCCCGTGTAGATCTGGTCCACACCACACA
>CAZRRW010000079.1:5629-11077 GCA_964602505.1 uncultured Burkholderiaceae bacterium | reverse complement strand
AGGTCCTTTGCGCGGGTCGTACTAATGGCATCCGGTACGTCCGCGAACTTGGTCACCGGGCGTGTACGAGCTGCCAGAAGGTCGCCATGCAGCAAAGCCGCGAGTCGGAAGTTGGGGTACTCGCTCAAAAGGGCATCGACCACTCTCAGTGCGTCTCGACTGCGACCCTCACCAATGAGCTTGTAGGCCTCGATCAGCTTGGCCTCAGCGACCCCGGCGCGCTGATCACGCACATCCGGGCGCTCCGTTCGCGCCTGGCCGTTTGCGTTGCCCGCCCCGCCGCCCGCAGCAGGCATTGAACTGCGCGGAGTGTGCTGTGACGCAATGACCTCGGTTGATGTGGCCGTTGCCACCAGGGCGACTGACAAGGACAGCGCCGCCCACACTCGCAGGTCCGCCATCAGCCGCCAGTGCTTTCCTTCACGATCAGCCAACGACCATTGACTCGGCTGAGAATCAGAGTCTTACGGCTGCTGACCGATAACTTGTCGGCCGCGTAGTCTTGTCGGAACTTGGCCACTGCCTTATCCCCAGACACCTCGATCTTCAAGTCATTCAGCTTCACGCTGATCTTCGATTTCCCGAGGATCCGCTCACGCCGCTCTTCCTCCCAGCTCTTACGGGACTTACCGTCGGGCGTGTCGAAGTCTTTTCCATATGCCGCGAGGTAAGCGGCGACGTCGCGGCGACTCCACGCAGCCGCCCAGGATGAAACAGCGGTTCGAACATCGTCATCGGAATCGCTTTTGGGCGCTGCTGCTTGGGCGGGGGCGGGCGCCGCGGGTGCCGCACTCGTGCCAGTGGTTACTGAAGGGGTATTGCTGCTAGGTGGCGTCGCTGTAGGAGCCGCCGCCACGGGGCCGGCCGCAGAGCGACCGACGCCACCAGGGGCGGACGAGACTGCCCTCGCTTGGCCCGGCCGAACCGAAAAAATGTCCCTGATCAGACTGAGCTTTGGCGCGATACCTTGGTTGCCACTGTCAAGCTGCAGTGCGCGCGAGTAGGCTTGGCTCGCGAGACGGGCGTACACGTCTCCTAGATTCTCATGTGCCGTGGCGTAGCTGGGATTGGTGCGAATGGCCATCTCCAGTGCCGCGCGAGCCCTGTCAAACTGGTTCTGGCCAGCGTAAAGAACGGCTAGGTTGTTGTAAGGCTCGGGCAATTCAGGAAAGTCCTCGGTCAATCGCGTGAAGAGCGTGATAGCGTCCTGAGCCTTGCCTTGTTCGGTCAAAGCGACGCCCTTGAGGAATCGCATCTGTGGATCACGAGGGCGAGAGCTCAGAAACTGGTCCGCTCTGGTCACGGCCTCTGCGGGTTGACCAGCGCGTAGCAGGCGTGTGACCTCCGCATAGTCATCGTTCTGGGCCGCCGCATCCCCGGCTGCCGACAACAGCGACAGGGAGGCCAGCAGGAGGACGGCATAGGCGCAAGCCAATCGCAGGGGCGGAACTCTTAGGTAGGCTCTGTGCATCGGGCTCTCTCTGAAGACAAGGTATTTTGTGTCGCACGCACTGGTGACATATAGCGGGCGACAGGTCGTTCGCCGTCGCTATACTGACTCAATTCTCGCATGTGAATCGGCCACATCCCGTCTTGCTGCGGCTGGCCGGTTGGCTCAAGCGGAGCCTGCAACTCCGTTGACGTGAATCCTACCCCCCTGATCCGCTTCTCTGCTTGGATGTCGCTTCGAATTCACAATAACTTGAACAAGCGCTTGGAGCAGTTCCAGCCTCTGGAGGCGGGGCGGGTCCGGATGTATGTCTGTGGCATGACGGTCTACGACCTATGTCACATAGGGCACGCGCGCTCCATGATCACGTTCGATGTGGTGCAACGCTGGCTGAAAGCCAGCGGGTTTGAGGTGACCTACGTTCGAAATATCACAGACATTGACGACAAGATCATCCGGAGGGCAGCGGAGCAGGGGGAAAGCATCCGGTCGCTGACAGGGCGGATGATCGCTGCCATGTACGAAGACGCCGACCGTCTGGGCATCGAGCGACCGACCCACGATCCAAGGGCAACGGATCATGTACCAGGCATGCTTTCTTTGATCGAAGGCCTCGAGAAGAAGGGCTTCGCATACAGGTCTAGTAACGGCGACGTCAACTATGCGGTGCGCAAGTTTTCAGGCTACGGAAAGCTGTCTGGTAAGTCACTGGACGAGTTGCGAGTCGGCGAGCGGGTCGCGGTTCTAGACGGCAAGCATGACCCGTTGGATTTCGTGTTGTGGAAGGCGGCCAAAGACAGCGAGCCAGAGGAGGCCAAGTGGGACAGCCCGTTCGGCCTCATATCGAATGCTCGGCCATGAGTTGTGCATTGCTGGGCGAGCAGTTCGACATCCACGGCGGTGGCATGGACCTGCAGTTTCCCCATCATGAGAACGAGATCGCCCAGACCGAAGCCCTCACTGGCAAGCCCATGGCTAGCATCTGGATGCACAACGGTTTTGTGCGAGTCGACAACGAAAAGATGTCCAAGAGCCTGGGCAACTTCTTCACCATCCGCGAGGTACTTGAGCAGTATGAGCCAGAGGTGTTGCGCTTTTTCGTCGTGCGGGCTCACTATCGCAGCGGCTTGAATTACAGCGATAGCCATCTCGACGACGCCCGACAAGGCCTGAGACGCCTCTACACCGCGCTCTTGGAGGTGCCTTGCCCAGGCGAGCCTGTGCCAATGGACTGGACCCAGAGTCACGCCATTCGCTTCAAGGCGGCCATGGATGATGACTTCAACACGGCCCAGGCGGTTTCGGTGCTGTACGAATTGGCTACCGAGGTCAACCGAACCAAATCCGCGGCCTTGTCGCAGCAGTTGAAGGGGCTTGGCGGGGTGCTGGGGTTGTTGCAGGACGCCCCGGATGCGTTTCTCAAGGGAGGGGCGTCCTCTGGGAGCGATATGGCTCGCATCGATGCGATCGTGCTTGAGCGCACAGAGGCCAAGCGGGCGAAAGACTTTGCGCGGGCAGATGCCTTGCGCAAGCAGCTTGAAGCCGAGGGGATTGCCTTGCTCGACACGCCTCAGGGAACCACCTGGAGGCGTGCTTGAACCTATCCCTGCGGCAACGCGAAGGCGTCACACCCGTCTTCTGGGACGAGGCGTGTGCATATCTGTCCCGGAATGACCGCGTCATGAGAAAGCTCATCCCTCAATACGCTGAGGCCAGACTGGTCAGCCGGGGTGATGCCTTCGTCACTCTCGCGCGCTCTGTGGTTGGTCAGCAGATATCCGTGAAAGCGGCTGAGGCCGTCTGGCAACGTTTCACGGCGACGATTGCCCCCAACAAAAAGCTGACAGCCGAGCGAGTGCTGGCGCTCAAGCCGCTGACCATGCGCGAGGCGGGGTTGTCGGCCCGCAAGGTGGAGTACCTCAACGATCTGGCTGCGCACTTCTCCTCTGGGCGCGCGAACCCGAGACGTTGGGCGGAGATGGACGACGAAGCCGTGATCGCTGAGTTGGTGTCCATTCGAGGCATCGGTCGGTGGACGGCAGAGATGTTTCTGATTTTCCATTTGATGCGCCCGAACGTTCTTCCCCTTGATGACGTTGGCTTGATCAATGGCATCAGCCAGAGCTACTTCAGCGGTGAGCCGGTGTCACGCAGCGAAGCCCGCGAAGTTGGCGAGAATTGGGCGCCGTACCGCAGCGTTGCCACCTGGTACATCTGGCGAAGTCTGGACCCGCTGCCCGTCTCCTATTGAGGGCTCCGAGTGGCTGATTCGGCAAGACAAGGAGTTCGGCGAAGATGAAGAAGCACTATCTCGAGTTTGAACAGGCAATCGCGGAGCTTGAGACCAAGATTGAGGAGTTGCGCTACGTCCAGACGGAGAGCGCCGTTGACATCACCGAGGAGATTGACCGTCTTGCCAAGAAGAGCCAGCAGCTCACCAAAGACATCTACTCCGACCTGAGTCCGTGGCAGGTCACTCAGATCTCACGTCATCCGCAACGGCCCTACACGCTTGACTACTTCCGAGAGATCTTTACCGACTTTCGCGAGTTGCACGGTGACCGCCATTTCGCGGAGGACCTTTCGATTGTTGGGGGGCTTGCCCGGTTCAACGGCAAGGCTTGCATGGTGCTTGGGCATCAGAAGGGGCGTGACACCAAGGAGCGGACCGCGCGAAATTTCGGCATGAGCAAGCCCGAGGGATACCGCAAGGCCCTGCGTTTGATGAAGCTGGCGGAGAAGTTCGGTCTGCCTGTATTCACCTTTGTTGACACCCCTGGTGCGTACCCCGGCATTGATGCCGAGGAGCGTGGACAGAGTGAGGCGATCGGCCGCAATATCTATGAAATGGCACAGCTGAAAACACCGATCATCAGCACCATCATCGGAGAGGGTGGCTCAGGAGGCGCACTGGCCATTGCCGTGGGTGACCAGCTGCTGATGCTTCAGTACTCGGTGTACTCGGTCATCTCGCCCGAGGGCTGTGCCTCTATTCTTTGGAAGACCAGTGACAAGGCTGCAACTGCGGCAGAGGCCTTGGGGTTGACAGCGCATCGACTCAAGGCCTTGGGGCTCGTTGACAAGATCGTCAACGAGCCTCTGGGTGGGGCCCACCGTGATCCAGCCGCCATGGCTGTCGCATTGAAGAGGGCTTTGGCAGACGCCTATCGTCAGGTAGCCGACCTCACCGCCAAAGAGCTTCTCGAGCGACGGTACGAACGCATCAGCCAGTTCGGGCGATTCGAAGACACCAAGGATCGCGCCTGACGACTCTGCCCGCGGCAGCAGGCCGCAGAGAGCACAGCAGGGGCCTGCTTTAGGTCAGGTCAGCACCTTGGCGATACTTTGGCATACGTAGCCGATGTTCTTGCTGTTGAGCGCCGCAACGCACATGCGGCCGGTGTCCGTGCCGTAAACGCCGAATTCGCTGCGCAGACGGATCATCTGGTTCTTGTTCAGGCCTGAATAGCTGAACATGCCGATCTGATCGGTGATGAACCCCATGCCCTGCTTCACGCCCGCCGCCTTCAGGCCATCCACCAGGGCCTGACGCATGGTCTTGATGCGGTCACGCATCTCGCTCAGCTCGCTCTCCCAAAGTGCGCGTAGCTCAGGCGTGTTGAGCACCGTGGCCACGACGGCTCCGCCATGGGTGGGCGGGTTGCTGTAGTTGGTGCGAATCACGATCTTGAGCTGGCTCAGGACCCGGCTCGCCTCGTCGGCGTCCCCACACAGAACACTGAGCGCGCCGACACGCTCTCCATACAGAGAGAAGCTTTTGGAGAAGCTGGTTGACACGAAGAAGCGCAACCCGGCCGCCACAAACTTGCCGACCACAGCGCCATCCTCTGCGATGCCATGGCCGAAGCCCTGGTACGCCATGTCTAGGAACGCCACGAGGCCGCGCGCACGCACGAGGCTGACCACCTCGTCCCATTGAGTCGACGTGATGTCGTATCCAGTGGGGTTGTGGCAACAGGCGTGCAGAACGATGACCG
>CAZRRW010000079.1:0-5615 GCA_964602505.1 uncultured Burkholderiaceae bacterium | reverse complement strand
CCTTCATCCCGGCAAAGTTGACGGCGCGGGCAGCGGGGTCATAGTACGGGTAGGTCTCAACGACGAAGCCGGCATTGACGAACAGTGCCCTGTGGTTCTCCCAGCTCGGATCGCTGATGAGCACCTTCGCGCCGGGATTGATCCGTTTCAGGAAATCTGCGCCAATCTTCAGGCCGCCCGTGCCACCCAACGCCTGCACAGTGGCAACGCGCCGGCTGCTGAGCGGCTCAGACCCCGCCCCGAACACCAGCCCCTGCACAGCTGCATCGTAGGCTGCGATGCCATCAATCGGCAGATAGCCACGGGCCTTTGGCGTTGCCATCAACGTCGCTTCGGCCGCCTGCACGCATCGCAGCAAGGGCAGCTTGCCCGCATCATCAAAGTACACCCCCACCCCAAGGTTCACCTTGTGTGGGTTCGCGTCGGCGGCAAACTGCTCGTTCAGGCCGAGGATGGGGTCTCGCGGGGCCAGCTCGACGGCGGCAAAGGGTGACTCGGCGGTCATGGTGGCTGGCATGTGGCGCTCTTTCTTGGCTTGGCGTATGCTGGTGGGTTGCCTGCGCGCGGCGCGCTAGGCCATAGAAATTCTAGGCTGCGGCCGTCCACGCAACACGTCAACGCCATGCAAGATCTGCCTGAGGTCATCGACTCTTCCGCATTTGTCCCTGATACGGACTCCGGGCGCTTTGTGGCCTTTCCCGACTCGCCCTTCCAACTGTTCCAGCCCTACCTGCCTGCTGGGGACCAGCCCGAGGCCATCGCCAAGCTGGTGGATGGCGTTCGGGACGGTGAGGTCTTCCAGACGCTCCTTGGTGTAACGGGATCAGGCAAGACCTTCACCATGGCCAATGTGATTGCGAGGCTTGGGCGTCCCGCCATCGTGTTCGCCCCGAACAAGACCTTGGCAGCCCAGCTCTACAGCGAGTTCAGGGAGTTCTTCCCTAGGAATGCGGTCGAGTATTTCGTCAGCTACTACGACTACTACCAGCCCGAGGCCTATGTGCCGCAGCGCGACCTGTTCATCGAGAAGGACAGCGCGATCAACGAGCACATCGAGCAGATGCGCCTGAGCTGCACCAAGAGCATCCTCGAGCGGCGTGATGTGGTGATCGTGGCGACGGTTTCCGCCATCTATGGCATTGGCCAGCCAGATGCCTACCACCAGATGGTGATGACCATGCGAGTGGGCGACAAGCTGGGACAGCGCGACATCATCGCCCAGCTCATCCGCATGCAGTACAAGCGAAACGACCTCGTGTTCGAGCGTGGCAACTTCAGGGTGCGAGGCGACACGATCGACGTGTTTCCGGCGGAGCATTCCGAGCTGGCGATACGCATCGAGTTGTTCGACGACGAAGTCGAGAGCCTGCAGCTGCTGGATCCGCTGACCGGCAGGGTACGCCAGAAGATCCCGCGCTTCACGGTCTATCCGTCGAGCCACTACGTCACCCCGCGTGACCGGGTGCTCGCGGCCATCGAGACCATCAAGATCGAGCTCGACCAGAGACTCAAGGAACTGGTGGGGATGGGCAAGCTGGTGGAGGCCCAGCGCCTGGAGCAGCGCACCCGATTCGACCTTGAGATGCTCACCGAGGTGGGCCACTGCAAGGGGATTGAAAACTACACCCGCCACCTGTCTGGTGCGGCGCCCGGCGAGCCGCCCGCCACGCTGTGCGACTATCTGCCCAAGGACGCACTGATGTTTCTGGACGAGAGCCATGTGCTCATCGGGCAGCTGGGCGGCATGTTCAATGGCGATCGGGCCAGAAAGACCACCTTGGTCGAGTACGGTTTCCGGCTGCCCAGTGCCCTCGACAACAGACCTCTCAAGTTCGAGGAGTTCGAGCGCAAGATGCGACAGGCGATCTTTGTGTCTGCCACACCTGCCGCCTACGAGCAGCAGCACGCCGGGCAGGTGGTTGAGCAGCTCGTCCGGCCGACTGGCCTGGTGGATCCTGTGGTTGAGGTGCGACCTGCCCAATACCAGGTGGACGATGTGCTGGGTGAGATTCGACAGCGGGTCGAGGCAGGGGACAGGGTGCTGATCACCACCTTGACCAAACGCATGGCGGAACAGCTGACCGACTACCTGAGCGAGAACGGTGTGAAGGTGCGTTATCTGCACTCCGACATTGACACCGTTGAGCGGGTGGAGATCCTGCGTGATCTCCGGTTGGGGACCTTTGACGTGCTGGTCGGGATCAACCTGCTTCGCGAGGGGCTCGACATTCCAGAGGTGTCCCTGGTGGCCATCCTCGACGCCGACAAGGAGGGCTTCTTGCGGGCTGAACGGTCGCTGATCCAGACGATTGGCCGGGCCGCGCGCAATGTGAATGGCAAGGCCATCCTCTACGCCGACAGGCGTACCGATTCCATGGAAAAGGCGATCGCGGAGTCAGAGCGGCGTCGAGCCAAGCAACTCGCCTTCAACGCGGAGCACGGCATCACGCCGCGCAGCGTGGTCAAACAGGTGAGGGATCTGATCGACGGGGTGTTCAGCGCGCAGGCCGTCAAGGACGACCTGAAGGCCGAGCAGCTCGCGGCGCAGGCGCAAGACCTGAGCGAGAAGGATCTGGGCAAGCGCATCAAGCAGCTGGAGAAACAAATGCTGGAGCATGCGCGGAACCTGGAGTTCGAGAAGGCCGCGCGGATCAGGGATCAGCTGGCCACTCTCCGCGAACAGGTCTTCGGGGCACCGGGGGCGGACAACGTGATCCCCCTGATCGCCCGTCCTTAGGTGCATAAAGACGTCGGGCTTTTGCTCATGGAGGGGGGGTTGTCGGTACATCCCCCCGTCTGTACCCCTTGTTTTCGCCGTTTGGCAAGGAACGCTGCCTGCTTGTCTAGGACGAATATCCCGATTTCTTGACAATCGTGCTCGGTTAATCTATGCTCCATCAAACAAGGTAACAGAGGTGGGGCCAGAGGGTAATGGTGCTGAACTGGTGCGCCTGTGTCTTATTTAGGAGCTTGCCATGCGTTTGACGACCAAAGGCCGTTTTGCGGTCACTGCGATGATTGACCTGGCCATGCGCCAGCACACAGGCCCCGTCACCCTGGCGGCCATCAGCCAGCGCCAGCAGATTTCGCTGTCCTACCTGGAACAACTGTTCGGCAAGTTGCGCCGTCATGAACTGGTCGAGAGCACCCGCGGCCCGGGTGGGGGTTACACCCTCGCGCGGAAGCCGGAAGAGGTCACCGTGGCCGACATCGTCGTCGCCGTGGATGAACCCTTGGATGCCACCCAGTGCGGCGGCAAGGAAAACTGCATTGGCGAAGGCCAGCAGTGCATGACGCACGAGCTCTGGAGCAGCCTGAATGCCAAGATGATCGAGTTTCTCGACGGCGTCAGCCTGGCCAAGCTGGTGCAAGACCAGTTCGACCGAGGCGTGCGGGTGGAAGAAGTGGTTGTCAAGCGCGCCATTTCGACCCAGCCGGTGGTCAAGCCGATCCGCGTCTCGGCCCCCAATTCAGTGTTTGCCTACGGCTCCGGGCTCAACCCGGCCGTGGCCAAGTGACGGGCGCCATCCTTCCCGCATCGTTGGCCGCGTCCTTCGTCAGTCTTTCCGCATTTGCAGCATGACCCCTCACTTTCCGATCTACATGGACTACGGCGCCACGACCCCGTGCGACCCACGGGTGGTGGATGCCATGATTCCTTGGCTCCGCAAGCACTTTGGCAACCCGGCGTCCCGCAGTCACGCATGGGGCTGGGAGGCGGAGGAGGCGGTGGAAGCGGCGCGGGGCCATGTGGCGGCGCTCATTGGTGCGGATCCCCGGGAGATCGTGTGGACCTCGGGTGCCACTGAGTCGAACAACCTGGCCTTGAAGGGCGCAGCCCACTTCTACAAGGACCGGGGCCGTCACCTCATCACGGTCAAGACCGAGCACAAGGCGGTGCTGGACACCATGCGTGAGCTGGAGCGCCAGGGCTTCGAAGTGACCTACATGGATGTGCAGGCTGATGGCCTGCTCGACCTGGATGCGCTCAGGGCGGCCATGCGGCCTGACACCATCCTTGTGTCTGTGATGTTCGTCAACAACGAGATCGGTGTCATCCAGGACATCCCCGCCATTGGGGCCATGTGCCGTGAATGCGGCATCCTGCTCCATGTAGACGCGGCGCAGGCCACAGGCCGTCTGCCCATCGATCTGAAGAGCCTGCCAGTCGACCTGATGAGCCTGACGTCGCACAAGACCTACGGGCCCAAGGGCATCGGCGCCCTGTACGTGCGCCGCAAGCCAAGGGTGCGCATCGAAGCGCAGATGCATGGCGGCGGGCACGAGCGTGGCATGCGATCAGGCACCTTGCCAACCCACCAGATCGTTGGCATGGGCGAGGCCTATCGTCTGGCAAAGCTGGAGATGGCTGCTGACAACGAGCGCATCCATGCTTTGCAGCAGAGGCTTCTCAGCGGGCTGAAGGACGTGGAGCAGGTGTTCATCAACGGCAGCCTGGATCGCCGCATCCCCCACAACCTCAACATGAGCTTCAACTACGTCGAGGGCGAGTCGCTCATCATGGGCATCAAGGGCCTGGCGGTGTCGTCCGGCTCGGCCTGCACCTCGGCCAGTCTCGAGCCAAGCTATGTGCTGCGCGCCCTGGGCCGCAGTGATGAGCTGGCCCACAGCAGCCTGCGCATGACCATTGGCCGTTACACCACCGAGGCCGAGATCGACTACGCCGTCAAGACCATCCGCGAGAACGTGGCCCGCTTGCGCGAGCTGTCGCCCTTGTGGGAGATGTACAAGGACGGCGTCGACCTCAATTCCATTCAGTGGGCGGCCCATTGATCGGGCTACCTCGCATCCACGTTTGTATTCAGGAGCAGAAAGACCATGGCCTACAGCGAAATGGTCGTTGACCATTACGAGAATCCGCGAAATGTTGGCTCCTTTGACAAGGGCGACGAGAGCGTCGGGACCGGCATGGTGGGTGCCCCGGCCTGCGGGGACGTGATGAAGCTTCAGATCAAGGTGAATCCTGCCACCGGTCTGATCGAAGATGCCCGTTTCAAGACCTACGGCTGTGGCTCTGCCATTGCGTCAAGCTCTCTCGTGACCGAATGGGTCAAGGGCAAGACGCTCGACGAGGCCGCGCAGCTCAAGAACAGCCAGATCGCGGAAGAGCTGGCTCTGCCTCCGGTCAAGATCCACTGTTCCATCCTGGCAGAAGATGCCATCAAGGCGGCGGTGCAGGATTACCGCGCCAAGCACAGCGCACAAGCGGATGTGGCTGCCTGAAGGTAGTTCGCGATGGCCGTCTCATTGACCGAAGCCGCAGCCCGCCACGTGCGCCGCAACCTCGACCGCCGCGGCCGGGGTCTCGGCGTGCGTCTCGGCGTCAAGACCACTGGCTGCTCGGGTCTGGCCTACAAGCTGGAATATGTGGACGAGCTCGCCGCTGAAGATGTGGTGTTCGAGGACCACGGTGTCAAGCTGCTGATCGACCCCAAGAGCCTGGCGGTGCTGGACGGCACCGAGCTGGACTTTGTGCGCGAGGGCTTGAACGAAGGCTTCCGGTTCAACAACCCGAACGAGCGAGACCGCTGCGGTTGCGGCGAGTCGTTCCGGGTTTGACCGACATATCGTCACCCACGCTGTCCCTCGGCTCG
>CAZRRW010000078.1:0-11143 GCA_964602505.1 uncultured Burkholderiaceae bacterium | reverse complement strand
CCACAGCTGCTCGGGGTTCATCTCGCCCAGGCCCTTGTAGCGCTGGCGGCCCACGCTGTTTTCAGCCTGGGTGATGAGCCATGCCATGGCGGCGCGGAAATCCGCCACTTTGGCTTCTTTGGCCTTCTCACCTTCACCCCGGCGCACGATGGCCTCGGGCGTCAGCAAACCATTGAAGGTGGTACCAGCCTTGGCCAGGGCCTCGTAGTCAGCCCCGTGCACGAAGTCGGCATTGATGATGCTGTACTTGGTGTTGCCGTGGAAGATGCGGCTGATGCGCAGGATGTGCTTGTCGCTGCGGGCATCGAACTCGGCCGTCACTTCAGCGTTGTGCAGCGCCGCCTTCAGTGCAGCGGCGCTCTTTTCAGCCTCTTCCAGCGTGTCCAGGTTCAGGGTCAGGCCATTGGCGATTGCGCGCAGGGCCTCGATGTCCATCCAGTTGCCCAAACGCTCCACCACGGCGTTGGCCTTCACATAGGCGGCGGCCAGGTCACTCAGCTGCTCGCCGGTGATGGCGGGCTTGCCCTGGCCGGGCTCAACGACGGCGCCATCCAGCGCCACGCGGGTCAGGTACTCGTCCAGCGCACCGGCGTCTTTCAGGTACTGCTCTTGTTTGCCGTGCTTCACCTTGTACAGCGGCGGCTGCGCGATGTAGATGTGGCCGCGCTCGACCAGCTCCGGCATCTGGCGGAAGAAGAAGGTCAGCAGCAGGGTGCGGATGTGGGCGCCGTCCACGTCCGCGTCGGTCATGATGATGATGCGGTGGTAGCGCAGCTTGTCGGGGTTGAAGTCGTCTGCCCCGTTGCTGCTGCCTTCTGCGGTGGCCTTGCCAATGCCGGTGCCCAGCGCGGTGATGAGGGTCAGGATTTCGTTGCTCGTCAGCAGCTTGTCGTAGCGCGCCTTCTCCACGTTCAAGATCTTGCCGCGCAGGGGCAGGATGGCCTGAAACTTCCGGTCACGGCCCTGCTTGGCCGAGCCACCTGCGGAGTCGCCCTCGACGATGTAGATTTCACACTGGGCCGGGTCTTTCTCCTGGCAGTCCGCCAGCTTGCCTGGCAGGCCCATGCCGTCCAGCACCCCTTTGCGCCGGGTCATCTCGCGCGCCTTGCGGGCAGCCTCTCGGGCGCGGGCGGCTTCGACGATCTTGCCGCAGATGATCTTGGCGTCGTTCGGCCGCTCCTCCAGAAACTCGGTCAAGGCCTTGGCGACGATGTCTTCCAGTGGCGCCCGCACCTCGCTGGAGACCAGCTTGTCCTTGGTCTGGCTGCTGAACTTGGGTTCGGGCAGCTTCACGCTCAGCACACAGCACAGGCCTTCACGCATGTCGTCGCCCGCCACCTCGACCTTGGCCTTCTTGGCCAGTTCGTTGGCCTCGATGTACTTGCCGATCACCCGGGTCATGGCCGCACGCAGGCCGGTCAGGTGCGTGCCCCCGTCACGCTGGGGGATGTTGTTGGTGAAGCACAGCACCTGCTCGCCATAGCTGTCGTTCCACTGCATGGCCACTTCCACACCGATGCTGGTGCCAGGAATGCCCCCATAGGTTTCGGCCGGGCGCTCCCCTGCGGCATAGAACGCATTGGGGTGCAGCACTTTCTTGGCGCCGTTGATGAACTCCACGAAGCCCTTCACCCCACCGGCGCCCGAAAAATCGTCGTGCTTGCCGCTGCGCTCGTCAATCAGCTGGATGCGCACGCCGTTGTTCAGGAAGGACAGCTCGCGAAGGCGCTTGGAGAGGATCTCGTAGTGGAAGTCGTTGTTCTGCTGGAAGATTTCGGTGTCCGGCAGAAAGTGCACCTCGGTGCCACGCTTTTCGGTGGCGCCCGTCACCTTCATCGGCGACACCTCCACCCCGTCAACCGTCTCGCTCAGCCGGCCCTGCACAAAGCCGCGGGCAAACTCAAGCTGGTGCACCTTGCCGTCGCGGCGCACCGTCAGGCGCAGCCACTTCGACAGCGCATTCACGCAGCTAACGCCCACACCATGCAGGCCGCCCGACACCTTGTACGAGTTCTGGTTGAACTTCCCCCCGGCGTGAAGCTCGGTCAGCGCAATCTCGGCTGCACTGCGCTTGGGCTCGTGCTTGTCATCCATCTTGACGCCAGTCGGGATGCCCCGACCGTTGTCGACCACGCTGATGGAGTTGTCCGTATGGATGGTGACGACGATGTCGTCACAGTAGCCGGCCAAGGCCTCGTCGATGGAGTTGTCGACCACCTCAAACACGAGGTGATGCAGGCCGGTGCCGTCCGAGGTGTCCCCGATGTACATGCCGGGGCGCTTGCGCACCGCTTCCAGTCCCTCCAGGATCTGGATGGACCCGGCGCCATAGTCACCCCCGTCTGGGGTTGGCTGCTGGGGTGCGCCGGTACCGGGTTGGGGAGTCGCGTCGGATGAGCTCATCAAGTGCTTCTTTGTGGTGCGGTGGCACCTTGCCTGCGGGGGCAAGGAAAAAGGCGGCAGCCTAGGCGGGTCAGATCCGCATCGGCATCACGACGTACTTGAAGTTGTCGCTATCGGGCATGGTGAACAGGACCGAGCTGTTGCTGTCGGCCAGCTCCAGACGCATCATCTCCACATCGAGGTTGTTCAGCACATCGATCAGGTAGTTGACGTTGAAACCGATCTCGATGGCGTCGCCCGCGTAGTCGATCTCGATCTCTTCCACCGCCTCTTCCTGCTCGGCGTTGTTGGCCGCGATGCGCAGCAGCCCTGTCTCGAAGTTGAGGCGAACCCCCTTGAACTTCTCGCTGGTGAGGATGGAGGCGCGGTTGAGCGAGGCCAGCAAACCGGCGCGGCCCAAAGTGACCATGTTCTTGTGGTTCTTGGGAATGACACGCTGGTAGTCGGGAAACTTCCCCTCCACCAGCTTGGTCACGAACTCCATCTGGCCGAAGCTGAACTTGGCCTGGTTGCCCGCAAAGCGCATTTCAATGCTGCTGTCGTCCTCCTTGAGCAGCCGCTGCAGTTCCAGCACGGTCTTGCGCGGCAGGATGACCTCTTGCTTGGGCACCTCGACTTCCAGGGTGGCCTGCGCCATGGCGAGGCGGTGACCGTCGGTGGCCACCAAGGTGAGCTGCCTGCCCTCAGCCACGAACAGGATGCCGTTGAGGTAGTAGCGAATGTCGTGCACCGCCATGGCAAAGTGCACCAGGTCCATCAGGCCCTTGAGGGTCTTCTGGGGCACGCTGAAGGCCGGCCCGAAGTCGGCAGCCTCCTGCACCAGCGGAAAGTCCTGTGCGGGCAGCGTCTGCAGGGTGAAGCGGCTCTTGCCACCCTGCAGGGTCAACTTGTTCTGGGCCAACGTCAGCGAGATCACCTGGTCCGCCGGCATGGACCGCAAGATATCGATCAGCTTGCGCGCACCCACGGTGGAACTGAAAGCGCTGGCGTCTCCGTCGAACTCCACCTTGGTGCGCACCTGAATCTCGAGGTCGCTGGTGGTCAGCTCCACTTCGTTGCCTGTCCGGCGGATCAGCACGTTGGCCAAGATGGGCAATGTGTGGCGTCGCTCGACGATGCCAGACACCGATTGAAGGGCCGACAACACCTGATCTTGCGGAGCTTTCAGGACAACCATATCAATCTTTCAAATTGGTAGTAATAGATAGAGCGGGCCCAAGACTGGGGACAAACGGATTTTCGCCTTTCGCGGCAAGCACTTGGGCTTCGTACAAGCCTGGGGTCAGATGGCCAGCTGGCGCCGTTGCCAGCATGAACAACTTTTGAAAACTCGCCAGTCCTGTGGGCAACAGCCACTTGTTCATGAACTTGTCCACCACCTTGTCCACCCAGAGCATCGCGTCAGCCTTTCAGGGTCTGTTCCAGCACATGCAACTGCTGGTTGAGTTCCCCGTCCTTGGTGCGCTCTCCCCCCATCTTGCGAACGGCGTGCAGCACGGTGGTGTGGTCGCGCCCCCCAAACAGCTCACCAATCTCTGGCAGGCTCTTCTGGGTCAGCTCCTTGGCCAGGTACATGGCAATCTGGCGCGGCCGCGCGATGCTGGCGGGCCGCTTCTTGCTGTACATGTCGGCGACCTTGATCTTGTAGAAGTCGGCTACCGTCTTCTGGATGTTCTCTACGGAGATCTGGCGGTTCTGCAGCGACAGCAGGTCTTTCAGGGCGTCCCGGGCCAGTTGGATGGAGATGTCTTTCTGCTGAAACCTGGAGTGGGCCAGGATCTTGCGCAAGGCCCCCTCGAGCTCGCGCACATTGGCCCGGACATTCTTGGCCACGAAGAAGGCCACATCCTCGGGCATGGGGCTGCCCTCCGCTTCGGCCTTTCGCATCAGGATGGCCACCCGCATCTCCAACTCGGGCGGTTCAATGGCCACCGCAAACCCAGCGTCGAAGCGTGATGTCAGCCGCTCGTCGATGCCGACGATGCCCTTTGGGTATGTGTCGCTGGTGAGGATGATGTGGGCCTGCTTGGCCAGCAGCGCTTCAAAGGCGTTGAAGAACTCCTCCTGGCTGCGCTCCTTGCCGCTGAAGAACTGCACGTCATCAATGAGCAGAAGGTCGAGTGCGTGATAACGCGACTTGAACTCCTCGAAGGTGCGCCGCTGATAGGCCTTCACCACATCGCTCACAAACTGCTCGGCATGGATGTACAGCACTCGCGCGCCGGGCCGGTTGGCCAGCAAGGCGTTGCCCACCGCATGCATCAGGTGCGTTTTGCCAAGACCCACCCCGCCATAGATGAACAAGGGGTTGTACAGACGCCCTGGGTCGTTGGACACATGCAGCGCGGCAGCTCTGGCCATCTGGTTGGCCTTGCCAGGCACGAAGCTGTCAAAGGTCAGTGCACTGCTCAGCCTTGTAGAGGCGAAGGCGCTGGCACCGGGTGCGGCCTGCGTCCCTGCCGCCCGGTCTGGTCCAGCAGGCCCAAGTTCAGCCAAGGCGCCGCTGGCATGCGCCATGGCGCCGTTGAGTTGCTGGGTGCCTAGGCTTTGATCCCTTCCGTTCACCACACTGCCGGGCCGTTCCGACGCCGGGCGTGCGGCAACCAGGAGATCCAGTCGGACGGGATGCGCCGCGGCTTCGCTGAGCAGGGTTTCGATCCGCGAGGCGTACTGGCTCCGGATCCAGTCAAACTGGAAGCGGTTAGCCACCGAGATCGTCACCGCCGAACCGTCCTCACCCCCTTGCACAAAGCTCAGGGGCTTGATCCAGGTGTTGAATTGGGTTTCGGGCAAATCAGCGGCAAGACGCTCGACGCAGTGTTGCCACCATTGGGCCGGTACAGCAGGTGTGGACATCGTTCTTCTAGGCGAGCGCCTATTCTAGGCCGACAAAGGCACTTATCCACAAGCGCGCGAGCAGAAAAAAATACGCCCTTTCTGAACCCGGTGTCAGTGTTTGCTCACCGACCCTGGTGGGGCGCTGTGCCCCAAACTTGGCTGGCGTGACATAAATCGTTGATAATCTTGGGTTTCCCGGATTTTTTGGACAAGGCCGGGACAGACTCGTCTCACGCCAACCGGAATTCGTCATGAAACGCACCTATCAACCTTCCAAGACCCGTCGTGCTCGCACCCATGGCTTTCTCGTGCGCATGAAGTCACGCGGCGGTCGCGCCGTGCTCAATTCGCGCCGCGCCAAGGGCCGCAAGCGTCTGGCGGTCTGAGCGCCCGAGCGCTTCAACTGGCCTGACCAAACCCCTGGGCGAGCCGTGACCCGCGGCCCCCTCCCCCTCCCGCTTCTGCAGCCGCTGCGCGACCAGTCCGCCTTCAGGGCGGTCTTGGCGCGCACCGCCTCGGCACGCCAGGGGCGGTTTGCGCTGCACTGTGCTGAGCCGCAGTTGTCAACAGGCCAGACCCCCGGGATTACCCGGGCTGTGGATGACCGGCCTGGCTCGGCGGACAAGTGGACGCTTGGCGTAGTGGTGGCCAAGCGCTTTGCCCCCAAGGCCGTTACCCGCAACCTGGTTCGCCGTCAGGCGCGCGAGGCCTTGCGCCAGCATCTTCGGCAAACCCAGGCCCATGCCGGGGCCGACGCGCCCGATACGCCGAGGTCGGCAACCTGGGTCATCCGTGTCCGGGCCCCGGTTGCCCCAGCCGACACCTACCGAAGCGCATCCTCCACGGTCTTGAAGCGCGCCGTAGCCCAAGACCTGCGCGCATTGCTCGCTGCGGCCAAGCCGGCCACCCGAGGAGCCTGAGGTGGCTGGTCTGATCCGCAACGGCCTGGTATGGGTGCTGAGTGCACCCATCCACGCCTATCGCCTGCTTTTGTCCCCCGCGCTGGGGGCCCGCTGCCGCTATTTCCCCAGTTGTTCGGCCTACGCCTTGCAATCTCTGCAGCAGCACGGGCCCTGGGTGGGCAGTTATCTGGCGGTTCACCGCATCTGCCGCTGTGGCCCATGGGGCGCAGGGGGTGTGGACGAGGTGCCCGCTGGTTCTTTCCGTTTGTTCTCCAAGTTCGTGAGTCGCACCGAATGAACGATATC
Organism: uncultured Burkholderiaceae bacterium; assembly: GCA_964602505.1. Classification (GTDB taxonomy): domain Bacteria; phylum Pseudomonadota; class Gammaproteobacteria; order Burkholderiales; family Burkholderiaceae_C; genus CAZRRW01. The sequence continues at coordinate 4,694 of CAZRRW010000078.1, read as the reverse complement.
CGCCGCACGATCCTCATGGTCGTGTTCACCATGTCACTGGTCTTTCTGTGGGACGGCTGGATGCGCCACAACGGCAAGGGGGGCTTCTTTAGCCCACCGCCCAAGCCTGTGGCCGCCGAAACTGCCACTCCCGCGACAGACCGGCAATCCGCCGAACCTGCTGGCACGCCTTCGGCCGCCCCGGTGCCCAGCGCCAGCGGCGCCTCATCCGTGCCAAGCTCTGGTGCCAACCCTGCCGCCTCATCTGGTGCGGCTGCCAGCACGGCCACACCGAAAGGCGAGCTCGTCACCGTCAAGACCGACGTGATGACGATCCGCTTCGACACCACCGGCGGCGACATCCAGCAAGTGATCCTGCCCCGCTTCTCCGACCAGGTGGATGCCAGCAAGCCCGTCACCCTGCTGGACCAATCCAAGGAGCGCGTGTATCTGGCTCAGACCGGCCTGGTGGGAGGCAGTTTCCCGACCCACAAGACCGTGATGACGCTGGCCGATGGGCCGCGTGCACTGGCGGAGGGCCAGAACGATCTGAGTGTGCGCTTCGAGTCGCCGGAAGTGGGGGGTCTCAAATACATCAAGACCTACACCTTGCAGCGCGGCAGCTATGTGCTGGCCGTCAAGCACGAGGTGCGCAACGTGGGCAGCCAGCCGGCCAACCCCAGCCTGTACCTGCAGATCGTGCGCGACGGCAACAAGCCCGCAGGCGAGTCAAGCTGGTACTTCACCTTCACCGGCCCGGCCCAGTACACCGACGCCAAGAAGTTCCACAAGATCGAGTTCTCCGACATCGAGAAGAACAAGGTTGAGCTGGAGAAGACCGCCGACAACGGCTGGGTGGCCATGGTGCAGCACTATTTCGCCACCGCCTGGCTGCTGCCCCAAGGCACACCTCGCGAGTTCTTCACCCGCAAGGTCGACACCAACCTCTACTCGGTGGGCATGATCGCGCCCCTGCAGAGCCTGGCCCCAGGTGCCAGCAAGACCCTGGACACCCAGCTCTTCATTGGCCCGCAGGAAGAGAAGAAGCTTGAAGCGCTGGCACCAGGCTTGGAGCTGGTGAAGGACTATGGCTGGGTCACCATCCTTGCCAAGCCCCTGTACTGGCTGATGGAGAAGCTCCATGCCTACATCGGCAACTGGGGTTGGACCATCGTGGCCCTGGTGGTGCTGCTGAAGATTGCCTTCTATTGGCTCAACGCCAGTGCCTACCGCTCCATGGCCAAGATGAAGAAGCTCACCCCGCGCCTGACGGAGATGCGCGAGCGCTACAAGGACAAGCCCCAGGACATGCAGCGCGCCATGATGGAGCTGTACAAGACCGAGAAGGTCAACCCCCTGGGCGGCTGCTTCCCAATCGCCATCCAGATCCCCGTGTTCATCGCGCTGTACTGGGTGCTGCTGTCCAGTGTGGAAATCCGCAACGCGCCGTGGCTGGGCTGGATCACCGACCTGGCGTCGCCCGACCCCTACTTTGTGCTGCCGGTGGTAATGACGCTCACCACCCTGCTGCAGACTTGGCTCAACCCCACCCCGCCCGACCCGGTGCAGGCCAGGCTGATGTGGATCATGCCGCTGGTGTTCAGCGTGTTCTTCTTCTTCTTCCCGGCAGGGCTGGTGCTGTACTGGCTGACCAACAACGTGCTGTCGATCGCGCAGCAGTACTTGATCAACCGCCAGCTGGGCGTCCACAAGTAGCCAGAAGGCCATGCTGAGCCGCGACGCGGACGCGATCGTCGCCGTCGCGACGGCCCCGGGCCGGGGCGCGGTGGGCATTGTCCGCATCTCGGCGCCGCCCGCCTGGGGCTTGGGCGCCTGGGCCCAGGCTTGGCTGGGCACGACGCTCAAGCCCCGGCACGCGCACTACCTGCCTTTCCCTGACGACCAGGGCCATCCGCTGGACCAGGGCCTGGCCCTGCTTTTTCCGGGGCCCAACAGCTACAGCGGCGAGGACGTGCTCGAGCTGCAGGCCCACGGTGGGCCGGTGGTGCTGCAGCTCCTGCTGGCGCGCTGCCTGTCGCTGGCGCAGCGGGTCGGCAAGCCCATGCGGGCGGCCGATCCCGGTGAGTTCACCCGGCGCGCCTACCTCAACGACAAGATCGACCTGGCCCAGGCCGAAGCCGTGGCCGACCTGATCGACGCCGCCACCGAAGCGGCGGCACGCAGCGCCAGCCGGGCCTTGGCGGGCGAGATGTCGGTGCGCATCCAGCGGTTGTCCGAGCAGATCATCGAGCTGCGCACCCTGGTGGAAGCGACGCTGGACTTTCCGGAAGAGGAGATCGATTTCCTGGAAAAGGCCGGTGCCCGCGCGCGCCTGGCGCAGATCCAGGGAGCGCTGGGTGCCTTGCAGGCGGCTACGCGGCAGGGCGCCCTGCTGCGCGAGGGCCTTCAGGTGGTCCTGGCGGGCCAGCCCAATGTGGGCAAGAGCAGCCTGCTCAATGCCCTGGCTGGCGCAGAGCTGGCCATCGTCACGCCGATTGCGGGGACCACCCGCGACAAGGTCAGCGAAACCATCCAGATCGAAGGCGTTCCTCTCACCGTGATCGACACGGCCGGGCTTCGGCCCGCCGACGAGGCGGCAGACGAAGTCGAGCGCATCGGCATGCAGCGCACTTGGCAAGCCATTGAGCAGGCCCAGGTGGTGCTGGTGCTGCACGACCTCAGCCGCCAGGGCGAGCCCGCCTATCAACAGGCCCAGGCCGCACTCGAAGCCCTGCTCGCCGGTGCCCTGGAAGGCCCGCACAGGCTGCGTCGCCTAGATGTGCATACCAAGCTCGACCTGGTCACCCCAGGAGGTGCCTTGCCCGAGCAAGCCCTGGCCTTGTCGGCCGTCAGCGGCGAGGGCCTCCAGGCCTTGCGGGCCCGCCTGCTGCAGCTGGCCGGCTACCACGCCTCGCCCGAGGGCGTGTTCATTGCCCGCACGCGGCATGTGCAGGCCCTGGCCGCCTGCGCCGAGCACCTGACGCAGGCAGCACAGCATGCCGCGGTGGACGACCGGGCGCTCGACCTGTTTGCCGAAGAACTGCGGCTGGCACATGAAAGCCTGATGCAAATCACGGGTCACTACAGTGCAGACGATTTGCTGGGGCAGATCTTCAGTACCTTCTGCATTGGCAAATAAGGCAACCCATGACACACCTCCACACCCGCCCTCTGGCGTTCACCCGCCTGGCGGCAGCGTGCTGGCTCACGGTGGCGGGCCTTGCCCAGGCCAGTGAACCAACGGGCCCCATGGCCGACGCCGGGGCTGCCGTGGCCGGCGGTGGCAAGGCGGTGTTCTGGTCACGCGACAGCGCGCGGGTGCCCCAGGCAGGCGTGTCAGTGCTGGCGCCGCAGTGGACGGCCGAGGTCAATGCCGAGGACAGCCGCCTCGCGTTCACACCTGAGGAACAGCAGGAGCTGGTGCAGCACCTGCGCGAGACGCTGGAGCGCGTGGCCGCCCTGCCGTCGGTGCCGCTCCAGGTGGACGCTGGGCTGTCGCCCGCGGCGGTACAGGTGGCGGCACCTCGGCTTCAAGCCCGCATCACCCACGCCAGCATGCTCAACATCACCCGCAACCTGCTGGTGATGGCCTTGCCCATTCCGGTGCCGGGCATCCGCAGCTTCCTGCGCAGCCGCGGCGGCGCCACCATCGAGGTGGCCCTGCTTCGGCCCGGCGAAACTGAGCCGAGCGCGAGTTTCCAGTGCGAGCACCAGGTCGGGCTGATCAGCCTGCTCGACTCCTACCGTCGCCTGGCCCAGGCCAAGACCGCCATGGACCGCTGCGCCGACACCCTGGCTCGCTCGGCGGCAGAGGGCCGCCTGGTCGAGGCCTCGTCGGCAGACTCCGGCAGCCCAGCCCCCTAAGGCTGCCGCAGCGGCCCCTCCCTGTATTGGTGCGGCCACCTCGGCCGCCGCAGCGAAATGCCCCCCAAAGGGTGCGTGGGTATCCGCCTGCGCCGCCATTTGGCCCTGGTGTGCCCTGTGCCGCCGCGCGGCGCCGCCTTGTGGCGGACTTGGCACGGAACTAGTGAATCCCTTGAAACCCGCATGGGGCGGGACCCGTCCGTCAATCGCAGAGAGGGAATCCAATGACCAAGTTGAATCGTCGCCACGCCGTGGCATCCATGGGTGCCGCCGCCGCCGTGCCGGCCCTGGCGCCGCTGAACGCGCTGGCCCAAAGCAAAGAGCCCATCAAGGTGGGTGTGCTGCACAGCCTGTCGGGCACCATGGCCATTTCGGAGACGGTGCTCAAGGACGTGGCCTTGATGGCCTTTGAAGAAATCAATGCCAAGGGCGGCGTCATGGGCCGCAAGATCGAGCCCGTGGTGGTGGACCCGGCCTCCAACTGGCCGCTGTTTGCCGAAAAGGCCCGCGAACTCATCACCAAGCAGAAAGTCGCCGTCACCTTCGGCTGCTGGACCAGCGTGTCGCGCAAGTCCTGCCTGCCGGTGTTTGAGGAATTGAACTCCATCCTCTTCTATCCCGTGCAATACGAGGGCGAAGAGCTGTCCAAGAACGTCTTCTACACCGGTGCCGCGCCCAACCAGCAGGCCATTCCTGCCGTGGAATACCTGATGAGCAAGGACGGCGGTTCGGCCAAGCGCTTTGTGCTGCTGGGCACCGACTACGTGTACCCCCGCACCACCAACAAGATCCTGCGTGCCTTCCTCAAGAGCAAGGGCGTGGCAGACGCCGACATCATGGAGGAGTACACC
>CAZRRW010000077.1:3166-11173 GCA_964602505.1 uncultured Burkholderiaceae bacterium | reverse complement strand
GGGGCCTCGGTGGGCGCTCTCTTCATGGGCGGTGTGGTGCCTGGCCTGCTGATTGCGGCGCTGCTCATGCTGGCGGTGGCCGTCATGGCACACCGTCGCGAACTGCCGCGCGATGACCCACTGGCCCCCGGCGAATGGCAGCGATTGGTGTGGCGCGGCCTGCTGCCGGTATCGATGCCCGTGGTGCTGCTGGGTGGGCTGTACAGCGGGGCCTTCACGCCCACCGAGGCGGCAGCTGTGGCCTGCGTGCATGCGCTGGTGCTCACCATGGGGGTGTACCGGGTGCTGAACCTCGCCGGGCTGATGCAGGTGCTGGGGGAGTCTCTGCGGGGCTCGACCCTGGTGCTGCTGGTGATCGCCAGCGCCTTCCTGATGAACTACGCGTTTGCTGCCGAGGGTGTGCCGCAGGCGCTGGCGGCCTGGGTGGCGTCACTCGGCCTGTCGCGACTGGAGTTCCTGCTGCTGGTCAACCTGCTGTTCCTGGTGCTCGGCTGTTTCCTCGACGTGTCCGTCATGCTGCTGGTCTTCGTGCCGATGCTGGTGCCTGCTGCGCAGGCCCTTGGCATTGACCTGGTGCACTTTGGCGTGGTGGTCGTGGTCAACATGATGATCGGGCTGGTCACGCCCCCCTTCGGCATGCTGCTGTTCGTCACGCAGGCCCTGGCCGGCGTACCGGTGAAGGACCTGGTTCGCGAAGGCTGGCCACTCACCGTGCTGCTGCTCATCGCCCTGCTGGCCATCACCCTGTGGCCACCGCTGGTGCTGTGGCTGCCGTCGGTGGCGGGCTACGCCGTCAGCCTTTGACGCACGAGGCCGCCGGCCTCAAAGCAGATCGGGCGACTGCACCGCCACCAGCACCGCATGGTTGCCATGCAGGGCCGGATGGTCGCCATCAGCGAGCCCAGCCGCCTTGTCGCGCTCGCGCAGCCACCACACCCCCCCCTTGCGGACAGACCACGGTTGCGCGTGGCCTGTGATGATGAGCGAAGCGACGGTGCCCAAGGTGGGCTGATGCCCCACCACGACCACACAACCCTTGCCACCCGGCCAGCCGGCTGCCTGCAGGACGGCCTGGGCATCGGCTTCAGGCGCCAGGGTCGAGACGGTCTTGAACTTACGGCCCGTGGCGGCCAGGGCCTGCGCCGTCTGCTGCGTACGCTGGGCCGGGCTGACCAGCACGCGAGCGCCGTCGGGCAGCATGCGGTCGAGCCACTGCGCCATGCGGGCAGCCTGCTTCTCGCCTTTGGGTGTCAGGGGCCGCTCCAGGTCTGGCAACCCTGGCCCACCTTCGACGGCCTCCGCATGACGCCAGAGCACAAGGTCCATGGGTCTGCGGTCCGGGCCAGTCTGGGCCTTCAGCCAAACCGCGCCATCAAGGCGCGCTGCGCCGACGGGTATGGGGGCTGCGCCACGGCGCTGCCCGTTGGCCGCTCGGCCACCCGGCGGTACACGCCGTCGGCTCCCAACTGCCAGGCGTCCACGCTGTCGAGCTGGTAGGGCACCAACACCTCGTCGATGATGCGCCGACGCAGCTTCCTGTCGTCCACCGGCCAGGCCACTTCGACGCGCCGGAACAGGTTGCGCCCCATCCAGTCGGCGCTCGACAGCCAGAGTGATTCGTGACGCCCAGCGCGGAAGTAGAACACCCGGGAGTGCTCCAGGAAACGGCCGATCACCGATCGGATGCGCACCGTGGGGGTGAACCGCGGCACCTCGGCCGGGAGGATGCAGGCACCCCGCACGATCAGGTCGATGCGGGCGCCGGCCTGGCTGGCAGCCACCAGCGCTGCCGCCAGAGACTCATCGGTCAACGCGTTCATCTTGGCCACGATCCGTGCGGGCTGGCCTTGTCGGGCCGCCTCGGTGACGGCAGCGATGTCCCGCAGCAACTTGTCATGCAGGTGCCGGGGTGCGGTGCACAGCTTGTGCAGCGGCGGCATGCGGTTGGAGCTGGCCAGGTGGCGCAGCACGTTCTCGACATCCTCGGTCAGCCTGGGATCGGCGGTGAAGTACCCCAAGTCGGTATAGAGCCGGGCGGTCTTGGGGTTGTAGTTGCCCGTGCCCAGATGGGCATAGCGCATCAACTTGACGCGGCGGTCCTTGTCGATTTCGCGACGGGTCACGAGAAGCAGCTTGGCATGGGTCTTGAGCCCAACCACGCCGTAAACCACCTGGGCACCGATGCTCTCCAGCCGGTCGGCCCAGTTGATGTTGGCCTCCTCGTCAAACCGGGCCTTGAGCTCCACCACCACCGTCACTTCCTTGCCGCGGCGCACGGCCTCGGCCAGCCCCTCCATCAGGGCCGACTCCGTGCCGGTGCGATAGATGGTCATCTGGATGGCCAGCACCGACTCGTCCGCAGCTGCCTCCTTCACGAACGCCACCACCGGGTCGAAAGACTCGAACGGGTGGTGCATCAGCACATCCCCACGGCGGATGGCGTCGAACAAGGAGCCCATGCCCGGCTGAGGGAGCTTGGGAGGCCACGCGGGCTGGAAGGTTGGGAAGCGCAGACTGGGTTGGCGGGTGGTGTCGACGGTGTCGATCAGCTGGTTCAGGCGCACCAGGTTCACCGGGCCATCCACCGCGTACAGGGCCTGGGGTGGCAAACGGAATTGCTGAAGCAGGAAGTTCGACAGCTCAGGAGGGCATGTGGTGGCCACCTCCAGCCGGACTGCGTTGCCGAACTGGCGCTTGGACAAGGTCTGGCGCAAGGCCTTGCGCAGGTTGTCCACCTCGGCCTCATCAATGGCCAGCTCCGAGTCGCGGGTGACCCGAAACTGCGAGAACACCTCCACGGTTCGGCCCGGGAACAACTCGTGCAGGTGAGCGCGGATCACGCTCGTCAGCAGCACGAAGGCCTGCTGGCCCTTGGCCGCCAAGGCATCGGGCAGCCTGATGACCCGGGGCAACACCCGGGGCACCTTGACGATGGCGATGGGGTTGTCGCGGCCAAAGGCGTCCTTGCCGTTGAGCTTGGCGATGAAGTTCAGCGACTTGTTGGCCACCTGGGGGAAGGGGTGCGACGGGTCGAGCGAAACTGGCAGCAGCAGGGGCTGCACCTCGCGTGCAAAGAAGTCGGCCACCCAGCGACGCTGGGAGGGGTTGCGGTCAACGTGATTGAGGATCACCACACCGGCGTCTCGCAGGGCAGGCATCAGCTGCTCGTTGAAGATGTGGTACTGCTCGGCCACCAGGGCATGGGCATCGGCAGCGACCTCGGCAAAGGTGCGGCCGGCCACCTCGTCAGACATCTTGGCGTCCTTGCGCCCCCCGCCATCCAGCCCCATGGATGACACCAGGGGCGCCGACCGGACTTCGAAAAACTCGTCGAGGTTCGACGAAACGATGCAGACGTAGCGAAGCCGCTCAAGCAGAGGTACATCTGCACGGCGCGCCATGTCGAGCACGCGCGCATTGAAGGCGAGGATCGAGCGGTCGCGCGACAGCCAGGCGACAGGAGCAGTGAGCGACATGCTTCGCATTGTGAAAAGCTTGGATGACAGTTCTGCGACAGAGTTCCAGCGAGCGCCGGGTGCGGTGCTGTCGCTGCCTGTCGCGGTCGCCAGCCTTGCGGTGACTTTAGCGAGGCCCCTGCAAGGGAACCAGCAGCGATGCGAATCGCTCTGCCGTGGCGGGCCAGCCGAAGCAGCTGGCACGGGCCTGCGTGGCCTGGCGGCAAGCCTGCAAGGCGGCAGCACAGGCAGCGGCCAGGTTCTCGTCTATCGCCCCAGCTGGTGTGGCCCCATGCGACACGCCAAGCACCGCACGGGGGCCGGGCTCAGGATAGGCTGCGATGGGCGTGCCACAGGCCATGGCTTCCAGCAGGACCAAGCCGAACGTATCGGCCTTGCTGGGAAAGACGAACACACTGGCCTGCGCATACACCCAGGCCAGCAGGTCGCGCGGCAACACGCCCAGCCACTGCGCCTGCGGGTAGGCCTTCTCGAGTTGGGGCCGCACAGGGCCTTCGCCGCACACCAGCTTGATGCCTTCGAACGGCATGTCCAGGTACGCCGCGATGTTTTTCTCGTAGGACACACGCCCCACATACAGCAGGACGGGCCGACCATCGGCCTTGGCCTGCAAGACCTTGGCGACACACGCGGGGTGGGTGCTGGCCGACACCGGCGGCGGCGCATCCCGCAGGCGTGGGTGAAACAGGTCGGTGTCCACCCCGTGGGTCCATTCCTTCAAGGGCCTGAGCCCGCGCTCGTGCAACAGAGCCAGCGTGCCCGGCGCGGGCACCATGATGCCGGCCGATGGCTTGTGAAAGTGCCGAAACACCGCATAACCCGCCCAAAGGGGCAGTTTGAGCGCGGCCTGCAGGATCTCCGGGAAGCGGGTGTGGAAGGCGGTGGTGAAAGGCCAGCCGCGCCGCAGGCATTCACGGCGGGCGGCCCAGCCCAGCGGGCCTTCGGTGGCAATGTGCACCGCGTCCACCCGGGCCGTGTCGAAGCGCTGGCGCATGGCGGCGCCGGGCCGCAGGGCGATGTCGATGCCGGGGTAGCCCGGGCAGGGGCGGGTGTTGAACTGGCTCGGCTCGATGACCAGGGTCTCCACCCCCATCGCGTCCAGGGCTTGCACCAGCTCCACCAAGGTGGTGACCACCCCGTTGACCTGAGGTTGCCAGGCGTCGGTCACCAGCAGCAGCTTCATGTCAGCGCTTGCACCTTGCGCCGTCGCGCCTCTTCGTGCAGGCGCTTTGGATGCGTGGGCGGGTGCCAGTGCACGATCTCCAGCCGGCCATCCAGGTGTTCCACCAGAGCGGTCATCGACTCCACCCAGTCGCCGTCATTGCAGTACAGCACGCCATCGATGCGGCGCATCTCGGCCCGGTGGATGTGGCCGCAGACCACGCCGTCGGCCCCGCGCCGCCTGGCCTCGCGCGCCACCGCGCGTTCAAAGTCGTCGATGTAGCTGACTGCACGCTTGACCCTGTCCTTCAGGTAGTTGGACAAAGACCAGTAAGGCAGGCCCAGGCGAGCCCGCCAGCTGTTGAGGCTCTGGTTGATGCGCAGCGACAGTTCGTACAGGTTGTCGCCCAGATAGGCCAGCCAGCGCGCCACCTGGATGACGCCGTCAAACAGGTCACCATGCGTGACCCACAGGCGCAGGCCTTGGGCGGTCACATGAACCGGGTCATCGACCACCTCGATGCCGCCAAAGTTGTGGCCAAAGTACTTGCGGGCGAACTCGTCATGGTTGCCCGGCACCAGCACCACCCGACAACCCTTGCGCGCGCGACGCAGCAGCTTTTGCACCACATCGTTGTGTGCTTGGGGCCAGTACCAGCGCCGCCGCAGCTGCCATCCATCGATGATGTCACCCACCAGGTACAGGGTCTCGCTGGGGTGGTGCTTCAGGAAATCCAGCAAGGCCTCTGCCTGACAGCCCGGCGTGCCCAGGTGCACGTCCGACACGAACACGGCCCGCACACGGTGGCGGGCATCGGCGTCTTGGTCGTCATCTGGGCCGTCGTGCGGCGACAGCCCAGCAGTTGTCGCGACCACCGGCTCGCCCACACCCGCTGCGGCAGCCACCGGCTGCGGCTCGGTCGACACGCCGACTCGCCGCAAGCTGCCGGGCTCCAAGGGCAGGGCCCAGTCTGGCAGCGACAGGCTGGTCAGCGATCGGATCAACCTCGCGCTCAAGCGGCCACCGCCCCCTGGGCGACGCCGCCCAGCAGATGACGGCAATGACGGGCTGGCAGATCCTGCAGCCGCATGAGCAACGGGAAGTCGGCCGTGTTGAAGTCAGGGTCCCACGCGGGCGCCCCCAGCACCTTGGCGCCCAGCCGAAGGTACCCCTTGATCAGAGGTGGCGCTTCGCTGTGCAATGTCTGGTTGAGCTGGCCGACTGGCAGGGCCAGACGAGGCTGCACCAGCCACCTTGGCTCTGCCAGGTGCTTTGCCGCCAGTTCACGCCACAAGCTGGCGGCTGCATGCCCGCCATCCCGCATGGGCATGCTGGCACAGCCCACCATGGTCTGGAAGCCCCGCGCCACCATGAAGCGGCCCAGTGCACCCCACATGGCCAGCACCACCCCGCCATGGCGGAAACCGGGGTGAACACAAGAGCGCCCCAGCTCCACCATCGTGGCGCGCAGCGGCGCCAGTGGACCCAGATTGAACTCATGGTCGCTGTAGAGACGCCCAAACTGCCGGGCCCGCTCGGGGGTCAGCACGCGGTAGGTGCCGATGACCTCGCCCGTGTCGTCGTCCCGCGCGATCAGGTGTTCACACCAGGGGTCGAACTCGTCGATGTCCAGACCGGGCAGTCGGCTCGGCAGGCGCGCCCCCATCTCCTCGGCAAACACGTTCCAGCGGAGGGTCTGCGCCTCCACCACTTCGCTGGCCCTCGTGGCCCACGAGACACTGATTGCACGTCCTGAGCGATCTCTGGGTGACTGGAAGTGGGCTTCACCTCCAGACGAACGGAGTGCACGGGCCTCAACGGGTGATCCGCCAAGCAGAGCTGCGGGCGTCATCTCTATCACCTCACCTCCGTGTTGTTCACGCACGGGCAGACTGTTTCAAGACGGCGTGAATCGCTCATGACGGTTTGGTGAAGCTTGGGTGACAGTGGGACGAACGCCACATCTGTGTCATGTCCTGGACACACTGAGGTCATACGCTGTGCGGCCATGAGCTCAAATGCCTTGCGCAGCCCAGCGCCCCCCGACACCCCGGCCCCCTCTGCAGCGCAGGCGCGCTCCACGCTGGCGCAGCGCGCCAGTCGGTGGATGGATGACCATGTGTTCAACGCGCTGTACTCGCGCTCGCTGATCTACAACACCTGCTGGGAAGACCCGGAAGTCGACAAGCAGGTGCTGCGCCTTGGGCCCGACGAACGGGTGCTGATGCTGACCAGCGCCGGCTGCAATGCCCTGGACTACGCCGCCTCAGGTGCCGGCAGCGTGGTGGCGGTGGACGCCAATCCGCGCCAGTCGGCTTTGCTGGAACTGAAGATTGCTGGCATCCGGGAGCTGGATCACGCCACGTTCTTCCAGATCTTTGGTGAGGGGCGCCACCCTGCATTCCGCAGCGTGTACGAGAAGCATCTGCGCCTGCACCTGAGCGACTTCGCGCGCCAGTTCTGGGATCAACACAGCCACTGGTTCACCCACAAGCACCCTGGGCGCACGCTTTACGGACATGGACTGACCGGGCTGTTTGGCCGGGCTGCAAGGGCTTACGTACGCCGCCGCCAGGGCTTGGCAGGAGCCATCGACGCCATGGTCCAGGCGGCAGACCTGGACACGCAGCGGCAGATCTATCTGCACGAGGTGAAGCCCCGACTGTGGCATCCAGCCCTGAAGTGGGCCCTGTCACGCCAGGTCACCATGAGCCTGCTGGGCGTCCCCCATTCCCAGCGGTTGGAGGTGGAGCAGGGCCACAGCGGCGGCATTGCCGGCTTCATCGAAGCCAGCATCGACCACGTCTGCGGCGAGCTGCCGCTGAAGCACAACCATTTCTGGCGCCTGTATCTGCAGGGGCACTACACCCGGGACTGCTGCCCGACCTACTTGACGCCCAGCGGCTTCGAGATCCTGAAGGCGGGGGCCGTTCAGCGCATCGAAGTGCACACCGCCACCCTGACCGATCACCTGCGCCGCGATGCGCGCCCCGTCAGCCGCCTGGTGCTGCTGGACCACATGGACTGGATGAGCAATGCCATGCCCGAGGCCTTGGCCGAGGAGTGGCACTGGCTCCTGAGGCGCGCCACGCCGGGTGCGATCGCCCTCTTCAGGAGTGCCCACCCGAGGCCTCGCTTTCTGGACCAGGTGCAGGTCGACTACGCCGGTCAGCAACGCCCGCTAAGGGCCTGGATGCAGCTGGACGCGCCGCTCGCAGAAGCCCTGACCCGTCAAGACCGGGTACACACCTACGCGGGCTTTCATATCGCAACACTGGCCCACTGATGCTGACCGACCTGAGAACCTTGTGGACCATGGCGCGCGGCCAGGATGCCAGCGCGCCTAGCCACGCCGAACGCCTGAACGCC
>CAZRRW010000077.1:2064-3156 GCA_964602505.1 uncultured Burkholderiaceae bacterium | reverse complement strand
GCGCTGGTGGAAGTGGTGATGGAGCGTCAGGACGCCGAGCGGCTGGACGCCTTCTACGGCCCGCAGGCCGCTCGGTACGACCGGTTTCGCGAAGGGCTGCTGGTGGCGCGTGATCCACTGCTGCGCCAAATCCCCATCCGTGCCGGCAGCCGCTGGGTGGACATGGGCGGCGGCACGGGCCGCAATGCGCTCAAGCTGCAGGCCCTGGGCAAGCTGGCCGCACTGGAGTCGCTCACCATCGTGGATCTGTGTGAGCCCCTGCTGGCGGTGGCGCGCAACAACACCGCCACCCATCGGCAAGTCAGCGCGGTCTGTGCAGATGCCACCCGATGGCAACCCTCCGAGGCGGTGGATGGCGTGATGTTCAGCTACTCGCTCACCATGGTGCCCGACTGGTTTGCCGCCATCGACAACGCGCTTGCCATGCTGCGCCCAGGAGGCATCGTTGCGGTGGCTGACTTCCACGCGGCACGCCGATTTGACGACCCAGCCGCAGGCACCGCGCCGCAAAACTGGTTCCAGCGCCAGTTCTGGCCCATGTGGTTCGCCCACGACGGGGTGCACATCAGCCGCGACCATTTGCCCTACCTTCGCGCCCGATGCAAGCCCCTGGTGGAACAGCAGCTGCTGGCGCCCATCCCCTACCTGCCCTTCACCCGGTGGAAGCCGCTGAAGGTGCCGCACTACCTGTTCATCGGCACCAAGCACGCCTGATCCTTCAGGGCTAGCTGACGAGGCGCCCGTCCTCGCGCAGAAACAGCAGTTCCACGTGAGCCTTGTCGCCCGCTTGGCGGCGCATCACAAAGCCGCCGACATCGGTGCCCACATCCGGCGCGTTGGCCGCGCGCCGGACGCCCGAAACCCCAGCAGCGCCGGGAAGCAGGCCTTGGACGAACCACTTCATCGCCATGAAGCCCGCCAGGCTCATGGGCGTGACCTGCTCGTCATAGAACCTGCCCCAGGCCGCGTTCAGTTCGCCTACCACCGCCAAACGCCCCCGCTGGGGGTTGGGCACAGGCTGGGTGAGCATCACCCCCACCCCCTGCGCTCCGATTCTCAACTCAGCTGCGGTGCGGGCGTCCACCATCGACG
>CAZRRW010000077.1:0-2045 GCA_964602505.1 uncultured Burkholderiaceae bacterium | reverse complement strand
ATGCGCTGGGCGCCTGAACGACCCTTGGCCTGCACGAAGGTCAGCATCTCGGGTGCGCCACCCAGGAACAGGGCAACCGGCATGTCCGTCTGGTTCGTGCGACGGGCCGCCCCCGCCAGCTTGGCGATGTTGGCCTCCTTCACCTCCACCGCCTGCACCCGGTGGGTGGTCAGCGCCTCAAGCACCACTGGCGCAAGACGTGCCCTCAGGCCCGCCTGGGCGTACACCACGGCCACCCGGTTGATGAAGTAGGTGTTCTTGAGGGCCTTGATGGCAGCATCGATCTCCTGATCCAGCGTGGCATAGGGAGCCAGCACACCCGGCGCCCGAGCGATGCGTGGGTCCTGGGTGATGGGTGCCGCCAGCACGCCCTCCTGCGCAAATGCAGGCCACGCCAGCAGACGCCGCAGGAGCTCGTCGCCATAGGCGCCGAACACCACGGGGCGGCTGCCCAAGGCCGCGCGGGCCTCGGCGCTGTCGGCCCAGTTTGGCGAAGCGGCCGAATCCACCTCCACCAGTCGCAGCCCCAGACGCACCGGCCTTCCTCTGCTTTGCTGGTCCTGCAGGTAGCAGCGCGCACCCTGCGCAAAGTCGCGCGCGATGTCATGACCGAGCAGCGACTTGTCGACGAGCTGCACGACCTCGGTGGCCGCACCGTCGGACGCTGCCTTGCTGCCAGACTGGGCATGTGCCGTACCAAAGCCAACCAAGGCAGTGGCGAGGCTGGTGGCTTTCAAGAGCGAACGTCGATACATGCAGGACCCTGAAAGAAAGAAGGCCACCGATGGTGGCCTTCGCCGGTGACTGGGCGATGACGCTGGCGTCAAATGCCCGTCACATGGGTGTGCATCACGTCACGCCGCATCCAACGGCGCACGCCCCATCAGGTGCCCACCACACCACCGTCCTTGCGGCGGATCACCAGCGTGGCCGAGCGGGGCCGCCCGCCTGAGGGGCCGTCGGGCCAGGTGCTGACCGCGAGCGGCTGATCGGGATTGCTGCGTTCCGACGCCGGTTCGCCCGGGTGCTGGATGTTGACGAACAGGGTGCGCATGTCCGCCGTGGCAGTGATGCCCGTGATCTCGCTGCCATTGGGGCCGGTGAGAAAGCGCTTGACCTGACCAGTCTCGGTGTTGGCCACCAGCATCTGGTTGTTGCCCATCTGGGCGTACGCGCCGCGATTCAGCGCAGAGGTCGACACGTCGGTCTGGATCCACATGAGGCCATTGGGGTCGATCCACAGACCGTCGGGGCTGCCGAACTTGTCGCCCTGGATGTTGCCCTTCTGGTTGGCGTCGGCCAAAGCCGAGTCGCCCGCCAGGTTGAAGATGCTCCAGCGAAAGGCGGTGCTGTCAAAGTCCACCGACTCGCGCCACTTCACGATGTGGCCCATGATGTTCTGCGGCCGTGGGTTGGCCGCGTCCACCCCCGCGCGCCCAGGCTGACCACGCTCGGAATTGTTGGTGAGCGTGACGTAGATCTCGCCGGTGGTGGGGTGCACCGCCGTCCACTCGGGCCGGTCCATGGGCGTGGCGCCTACCGCGTCCGCCGCCTGGCGAGTCTTCACACAGATGTCGGCCTGACTCGCAAAGCCGTTGGCCGCCGTCAGGCGGCCTTCGCCATGCACCAATGGAATCCACACGCCGGTACCCCCGGCGTCGAAACGGGCCACGTACAGGGTGCCGTGGTCCAGCAGGTCCTTGTTGGCCGCATAGCCACCGGGCTTCACCTTGTCGCGGCTGACGAACTTGTAGACATACTCAAAGCGCTCGTCATCGCCCATGTAGACAGCCACGCGGCCATCGCGCAGCTGCACGGCCATGGCACCTTCGTGCTTGATGCGCCCCAGCGCGGTGCGCTTGACCGGCGTGCTGGTGGGGTCCATCGGGTCGATCTCGACCACCCAGCCAAAACGGTTGGGCTCGTTCGGGTTCTTGGCCGCGTCGAACCGCTCCTCGTGCTCATGCCAGCGGTAGCCCCAGCCGTTGGGGCGCAGGCCGTAGCGGCGCTCGTCGGCATTGGGCGTGGCCTGCGACGAAAAATAG
>CAZRRW010000076.1:9192-11222 GCA_964602505.1 uncultured Burkholderiaceae bacterium | reverse complement strand
AGGAGCTTCAGCAGAAGCTGATTGACATCCAGGCCAAGGTTGTGGTGCCGCTGGAAGACCTCAAGCAGATCAACCGTGCAATGAACGAGGGAGAAGCGGCCAGCCGGGATGCCAAGCGCGAGATGATCGAGGCCAATCTCCGTCTGGTGATCTCGATCGCCAAGAAGTACACCAATCGTGGCCTGCAGTTCCTGGACCTGATTCAGGAAGGCAACATTGGCCTGATGAAGGCAGTGGACAAGTTCGAGTACCGCCGCGGCTACAAGTTCTCGACCTACGCCACATGGTGGATCCGCCAGGCCATCACGCGCAGCATCGCCGACCAGGCCCGCACGATCCGCATTCCGGTGCACATGATCGAGACCATCAACAAGATGAACCGCGTGTCGCGCCAGCACCTGCAGGAGTTCGGCTTTGAGCCAGACGCGCCCACGCTGGCTGCGCGCATGGAGATGCCCGAAGACAAGATCCGCAAGATCATGAAGATCGCCAAGGAGCCAATCTCCATGGAGACTCCGATTGGCGACGATGATGACAGCCACCTTGGCGACTTCATCGAGGACAGCAACAACACGGCACCTGTGGATGCGGCCATGCAGGCCGGTCTGCGCGACGTGGTCAAGGACATCCTGGATAGCCTAACCCCACGCGAGGCAAAGGTGCTGCGTATGCGCTTTGGTATCGAGATGAGCACCGATCACACGCTCGAGGAAGTCGGCAAACAGTTCGACGTCACCCGAGAACGAATCCGTCAGATTGAGGCAAAGGCCCTTCGCAAGCTCAAGCATCCCACGCGCAGTGACAAGTTGCGCAGCTTTGTGGACGACCTGTAACGTCACCACAGATACGTTTTGGTCGGGTTGACTCAGGCATGAGATACGATCTCTTCAGGGAGATCTCTGGCTTTGCACCGAATCGTTGTTTTTGCCGATCTGGTGGGTAGCACCGCACTGTTTGAATCACTGGGCAACGCCCGGGCCACAACTGTGGTCAAGGGGCTCACCGATCGGCTCGCGCAGGTTGTCCAGCAGCATCAGGGGCGTGTGGTCAAGGTCCTTGGAGACGGTATCTTCGCTGTGTTCGACAGGGCCACCTGTGCTGTGGATGCCTGCACTTCCATGCATGAAGCCGCGCTCGTCACCACCCAGTCCAGTCCGGGTGAACCCGCGACTGGCCTTCAGATCGGCATGGCTGCTGGTGAGGTGGAGGAGCGCGAAGGTGATTGCTACGGAGATGCAGTCAACAGCGCAGCTCGCTTAGCTGACTTGGCTGGGGCGAGCCAGACTCTAGCAGCTGCCAATGCCGTAAGCGACCTGGGCGGCCCCTACGTCCAACGCTTGGTCAGTCTTGACCGCATCCAGTTACGCGGTAAGTCCGAAGCAACCCATGTTTATCGGGTGATCTGGGAAACGGAGGCGATGCACGATATGACCATGTTGGTCACGATGCAGGACACTCCCAAGATTGAACTTGCGAATGTGTCGTTGACTTGGAGCCGCCAACGTGCCACGGTTTATGGACGTGATACGCCTTTTCGCATTGGGCGGACGACGGAATCACGCTTTGTGATTTCCGACCCGCGTGTATCTCGTAGCCATGTCCAGATTGACTACCGGGCTGGCAAGTTCTATGTAGTCGATCTGTCGAGCAACGGCACTTGGGTTCGCTTTGCCGAAACGGGTACAGAGCTGGGCCTCAAGCGCGACGAATGCATGCTGGTCGGTAGTGGTGAGCTATCCCTTGGGCTTGACTTCAGCGCTGAAGATTCGCCGCGTGTCCGTTTCAAGGTCAACGCATCCCAGCTTTGACCCGGTTGATTCGGGCGCGCGGCACGCCGCGCATGTTGCCCACTGAACATCCAGCATGCCCCTAACCCCCCTGCCAGCCGTCGAAGCGCTGATTCGATTGGCCGAGTTCGACGCTGTGCTCGATGCCCGAAGCGAGGTCGAATTCGCGCTGGATCATCTGCCGGGTGCAGCAAACTGGTACGTGCTGAACAACGCCGAGCGTGCCGAAGTGGGCACCATATA
>CAZRRW010000076.1:5600-9182 GCA_964602505.1 uncultured Burkholderiaceae bacterium | reverse complement strand
CAAACAGGTCAACCCATTTGAGGCCCGAAAACGTGGTGCTGCCCTGGTGGCGGCCAACATTGCGCGCCACTTGGAGCAACATGCTCTAGACAAGCCCCGTAGCTGGGCGCCTCTGGTGTACTGCTGGCGTGGGGGCCAGAGAAGCGGCACCCTGGCCTGGTTCCTCAGCGAGGTGGGCTTTCGAGCCCATGTGGTCGTGGGTGGCTACAAGGCACTTCGCGCTGCATTGGTGGCCGACACAGGCAACCGAGTAGCCCCGTTACGCTTTCAGGTGCTTTGCGGCAAGACGGGAAGTGGCAAGACCCGGCTTTTGCAAGCGCTGGCCGCCTCGGGCGCGCAGGTGCTTGACCTGGAGGCACTGGCGGCGCACCGCGGCTCGGTGCTGGGGCTCTTGCCGGATCAGCCCCAGCCCAGCCAGAAGGCATTTGAGACTCGCGTGTGGTACGCCCTGTGCCGCTTTGACCCGGCTCGCCCCGTCTGGGTAGAGGCTGAAAGCGCCAAGATTGGGTCGGTGCGTGTGCCTGAACCCTTGATGACAGCCATGCGTGAGCGCGGTACTTGCTGGCGGCTCGAAACGCCCGACGCAGAGCGCGTGAATCTTCTGCTCGAAGACTACGCACTGTTTCTGCGCGACCCGGCACTGTTCAAACGTCAGGTGGCCACCTTGACGGCGCTGCGAGGGAAAGACCTCGTGGCACATTGGCAGGCTCAGGCTGATGCAGGCAAATTTGCCGATGCGTTCGCCAGCCTGATGCGAGAGCACTACGATCCGCTCTACCTTCGCTCAACCGACCGCCATTACGCAGGCTATGGCACCGCGAGCACGGTGATGCTGCCGAAGCGTTCGCCAGAAGCCCTTGCGGCCATCGCTCTGGCATTGAGCCACGCAGCCAGCTAGAGGCCCGCCAAAGCCTGCGCCAAGTCGGACTCCAGGTCGGCCACTTCCTCGAACCCGGTGGAGAAGCGCACCAAACCGCCACCCTGGCCCTTGACGACGTAGGGGTTGACGCCACTGCGGATCACCGACAAGTCGTACGGCACGGCCAGGCTGATTGGTCCGCCCCACGAGTAGCCCAGCTTGAACAGGCGCAACCTGTCGCAGAACTTGTCTACCGCGGTTTGCCCGAACTCGGGCTTGAAGACGATGCTGAACAACCCTGCCGCCTGACCTTGGGGATGCTGCGCACTCACCGTCAGGGCCTTCCAATGATCATGTCCTGGGGATCCAGGCAACGCCGGGTGCAGAACTCGAGCCACCTCGGGTCGGTTTTGCAGCCAGCGGGCCAAGGCACGGGCACTCGCATCCTGCGAGGCGTAGCGCAATGCCAGAGTAGGAAGGTTCCGTAGCACCAGTTCCACATCGTTCCCTCCAACGCCCAAACCCAGGCGCATGTGGGCATGACGCAGCTGCTCGTGCAGGGCTTCGCTGCGGGTGACTAGGCTGCCCATCAGCACGTCCCCGCCACCGCTGGGGTATTTGGTCAAGGCCTGCATCACCACGTCGGCACCACTGTCCACCCTCCGGTGGGCCCCTTGTCCCAGATCAAAGCCATTGAAGGCCAGGCCCGCGCCCCAGGTGTTGTCAAGCACACTGACCACGCGGCGCTCGCGACACACCTGCGCCAAGTTACCCAAAGGGGGGAACTCCATGGTGATGGAGCCCGGCGCTTCCAACCAAACGAGGGCGGTACTCACGCCTTTGGCCTTGGCACCGTCAATCCGGGCGGCCAAGTCTGCCGGGTTCATCGGGTCGTACGACTGGTGGCTCACGCCCAAGCCTGCAAGCAAACCACTGGCCAACTCCTTGTTGGGGTTGTACACGTTGGCTGGCAACAGAACCTGCTGTCCCGCCTTGCAGAACGCCAGGTTAGCTAACGCGATGGCTGCCAGCCCGCTGGGAGCGAGCACGCAGTGTGCCGGCTCAACCCCACTTTCCAGCGTGGCGATTCTGGATTCCAGTGTGAAGGTGGTTGGAGTGCCATGGAGGCCATAGGTATAGCCCGATCTCTCCTTCCAGTTACGGCTGCGAAGCGCTGCCACGCTAGGAAAGATCACGGTAGAAGCCTTGTGCACGCCCACCTGCGGAGCGGCGAAGCCAGGCGGTGGTGTGTAGGGATGGTGAATCAGCTCGGTGATGCGAGCGTTCGCCTCACCAGAGAGATCGGTTTGGGGCATCGGCTGAGTCATGCGCCGCATTGTGCGCGGACGCAGAGCAGTATCTGCCGCCTAAACGGGCTCAGCCACCAAGTCGTGGCCGCGGGTACCCACGATGCGAGCTCGGGTGAACTCACCAGTCTTGAGGCTTGTGCTGAACTTGGCCGGCGGCAGCAGGTGCACCAGCCCATCAATCTCGGGCGCGTCTGCATAGCTTCGCCCCACTGCGCCCTTCTTGCCGCCGCCGATGGCCTTGTCGACCAGCACCTGCATGGTGGCACCCACCCGCTGCGCCAGCTTGTTGGCCGACACCGCCTCGGCCACCCGCATGAACTCCGCACGCCGCGCCTCGCGCTCGGCTTGCGGAAGCAGGCCAGGAATCTCATTGGCGGCTGCCCCCTTCACCGGGCTGTAGGCAAAGCAGCCCGCACGGTCGATCTGTGCGTCCTTCATGAAGCTGAGCAAGGCCTCGAACTCGGCCTCAGTCTCCCCGGGAAACCCGGCAATGAATGTGGAGCGCACCACGATTTGAGGGCACACCTCGCGCCAGCGGGCCAGGCGTTCCAGGTTGCGCTCACCGCTGGCAGGCCGCTTCATCCGCTTCAACACGTCGGGATGCGCATGCTGGAAAGGCACATCCAGGTAGGGCAGCACCCGGCCACTGGCCATCAGGGGCAGCACCTCGTCCACATGCGGGTAGGGATACACATAGTGGAGACGCACCCAGGCGCCAAAGGGCTCGGCCAGTTTGCCCAACTCCTCGCACAAATCAAACAGGCGCGTCCTGACTGGGCGCCCATCGAAAAAGCCGGTACGGTACTTCACGTCGACCCCATAGGCAGACGTGTCCTGGCTGACAATGAGCAACTCCTTGACACCACTGTCCAGCAGCGCCCTTGCCTCTCTGAGCACATCACCCACAGGGCGGCTGACCAAGTCGCCGCGCATGCTTGGGATGATGCAGAACGTGCAACGATGGTTGCAGCCTTCGCTGATCTTCAGGTACGCATAGTGGCGAGGCGTGAGCTTGATTCCCGCCTCGCCGCGGAACATCTCACGCACCTCGGGCACGAGGTCAACGAAAGGGTCATGGGGTTTGGGCAGATGCTGGTACACCGCCGTCATCACTTCGTCGGTGGCGTGGGGGCCGGTCACAGCCAGCACACTGGGGTGGATGCTGCGCACCAGGTTCTGCTCGCCGTCAGCAGCAGCCACCGACCCGCCGGACACCGCCGCTACCGACTTGGCTCCCAGGCAACCAGTGACGATGACTTTGCCGTTCCTGGCGAGCGCCTCGCCAATGGTGTCAAGGCTTTCCTTGACGGCTTCATCAATAAAGCCGCAGGTGTTGACGATCACCAGGTCGGCCCCCTCAAAGGTCTTGCTGGTGGCATAGCCCTCCGCGGACAGGCGGGTGAGAATGAGCTC
>CAZRRW010000076.1:0-5589 GCA_964602505.1 uncultured Burkholderiaceae bacterium | reverse complement strand
TGTCGGTGAGCGCCTTGGGACAGCCCAATGAAACAAAGCCCACTTTGGGTGGGCTTGTAGGGGCATTCGCCCGAACGGGCTGAGCAGACAGGCTACTCACTTTTTCAGACCAAAGGCACCGAGCATTTGCTCAGTCTGCTTGTGCATCTGCTCTTGCATCTGCATGAACATGGTCTTCGACTGCTCCATGTAGCTGCCCATCACCCCCTGCATGAGGGGCGACTGCATATTCATGAACTGGTTCCACATCTCCGGCGTGAAGCCCTTGCTCTGCTCGCCCATCCGCTGCTGCAGCTCGATGAAGGTCTGCACGTTTTTCTCAAGGTAGCTGCCCATGAAGCCCTGCATGGCATGGCCGTAGAAACGGATGATCTGGGCCAGCATCTCACTGCTGAACATGGGCATGCCGCCCGACTCTTCTTCCAGGATGATCTGCAGGAGGATGCTGCGCGTGAGGTTCTCGCCTGTCTTGGCGTCCAGCACGGTGAAGGTCTCAGTCCCCAGCACCATCTGCTTGACTTCCGCCAACGTGATGTACGCGCTGGTCTGCGTGTCATAAAGCCGCCGATTCGGGTACTTCTTGATCACCCGGCCCAAGCTGGCATCCAGCTCCGCCGTCTGTGACCTCGACTGCCGCTGGCCCCCGGTACGGGTCGCCCCGCGAGTGGTCTGGTTCTGGGGCATGGTGGTGACTCCGGCAAATGACGTGTGGAGCAAGGTGCGCCGAACCAGCGACGGGTAGCGGCGGGGCCACTGGTAGGCGCGATTGGATTCGAACCAACGACCCCCACCATGTCAAGGTGGTGCTCTAACCAACTGAGCTACGCGCCTAAGCAGCCGCTATTGTAACGGGCGCACGGGCCGCCTGGTTCGAGGCCAGACGATGCGCTCTGCGGGCCTACAGAGGCATCACCCGCTGCAGCGCCAACTCGGGGTCTCGCGCAGCCAGAGACGCCCAAGTCGCCGCCTCATCTGCCAGCCGCTGACTCTCCGCAGTCGCCTTGCTCCAATCCTTGACCCTCGCAGCAAGATCACTGCCATACCGACGGAAGTCCGTACGATCGGGCAACTTGCCATTGGGCAGGCGCTTTACCCAGGCCGGGTTTGGCGAGAACACGATCACGTTGTCCAGCATCGGCGTCGCGCGGTGGCGGCGCTTCCAGGGCTTGTCCAACCAGCCGGGAACCAGGGCTCTCTGAAAGTGTGGATAGATGACCAGTCTCGGACTGGGATCAGATTGCGCCGCATGGGACATGGACGCCCAGTTCAGGTGAAGATGGTAGTCAGTAACACCACCGTCCCAGTACGCACCACGTGGCGCATGCGGTATGTCGTGGACAGCACGGAGCACAAACGGGATAGAGCAAGATGCCACCAGAGCAGCCTTGAGATTGTGCAAACCGAGATGCACCAAGCGAGTTCGGTAGTCAGCAAGGTTGATGGGCAGTCCTGCGCGGGCATCTGAAAACAGGACTCGCTCTAGCAAGTGCCCCATGGCAGAGCGCGAGGCAGCATTGGTCAGCCAGGCAGCGGCATAGCCAGCGGGGGTGCGAAAGCGCCCCTCCACGCCTAGCAGGCCCCGGCCTCTGGAGGTGACGATATGGAGCCGATAAACCGGGTGCCGGAGCAGTTTCTCTAGATGCGTACCAAAGAAGCAGTCGATCGAGCTAGCGAAACGCTCACTCACGTGATCGGGAGACGGAAGCCGACGGCCAGGTTCCACCTCGTAATGCTGGTGGATGTATGCCTGCTCCAGCTCGGCGGACGCCCGCTGGGGATCGGGCAAACATGCCGCTGCCATTCGCCAGGCTCCAATCGACGCTCCGACAAGATGTACAGGCTCGGCTCGGTCATTGGCGCTTGGCAACCACTCACCAAACAGCCACTGGTCAAACCGTGTGAGCACCAAGCCTTTGGGCCCTCCAGCCGCGGCTGCGATAGCCCCCACGCGGTCAGGCCCGAAACCGCCCTCCCGAATCAGCTGTGCGGCAACCGGACCGGCGTAGATTTGGAGAGCAGATACGGCCATGGAACAACCGAGACTCGGATCAGCAAATCAGGAAACCTCTCGCAAGGCGGAGCGCAACTGATCACCCAACTCAGGCTTGTGGGCGAATGGACTGCTGGGATTGCGTTGCAGCATGATGTCCTCCATGCGTACTTGCACAGACCCAATCGCCTTGGGGTGGCTATACACGTAGAACCGTCTTTGCGCCACAGCGTCAAACACCATCTGAGCCACCTCTTCGGCACTGACCTTGCCTGAACCCACCGCCTTGTCACTCATGGCCTGGCCGATCATCTGGCTACGGGTGAGCGGGCCTGCGGCCAGCTCACCCGGGCGATTTCGATGGCTCTGGCTGATGCCGGTCGGCACAAAGAACGGGCACAGCACGCTGGCAGAGATCTGGTCTGTCACCAGTGCGAGATCCTGATAAAGCGTCTCGGACATGGACACCACCGCATGCTTGCTGGCGTTGTAGACGCCCATGTTGGGGGCGTTGAGCAAGCCAGCCATCGAGGCGGTGTTGGTGATATGACCGCGATAGGCCGGGTCAGCCGCTGCAGCAGCCAGCATCATGGGGGTGAACACCCTCAACCCGTGCGCCACTCCCATCACATTGACGCCCAGGACCCACTCCCAGTCGGCGGCGGTGTTCTCCCAGATCAACCCACCTGAGCCCACCCCCGCGTTGTTGAAGACAAAGTGCGGGGCGCCAAAACGCTCCGCCACCGCCTCACCCAGCGCATCCATCTCGGCGGCTTTTGACACATCTACACGGCGAGACAGCACAGCCGCCCCAGAAGTCACCATCTCGGCTGTCGCTGCATCCAGCGCGTCTTGCTGCACGTCCACCAGTACGAGGTTCATACCCAGCCTTGCGCCAATGCGGGCGCATGCCAGCCCAAAGCCAGAGCCGGCACCCGTGAGCATGGCCGTCTTCCCATTGAACTCGAACGTGTTCACCCGTTTCTCCTCGCCATCAGCCTTGAGCCTTCTTCAACACATAACCAACGCGCGGAAAGTGCACATGCACCGTACCCGCACGCTCGTCAACACGGCGCAGGGTGTAGGCCATGTGGGTCGCGGCCACCAAGGTCCCCACAGAAGCTTCCACCCCGAAGCTTTCCGGTGCAACCGTGACCTCCGTACCCAAAGGGATGCCGTGATCGTCCAGGTGGTCGGCTGTATCTGGTGCCAGAGGAGTGGCTTGACGAGCGACGTCAATTGCCTCGGCCGCCGAGAACCTGCTGGGTTCACCCTGACCATATGCCGCTATGCGGTCCATCCACGCCAACACGCTGGGCGTGGCATCCAGGATGCCTGCCAACGTTGGCACCCGGGTACGGGTGAACCATAACGGGTGGTAGGCCGAGAAATCGGCAAGACTCGGCGCCTCACCCAGCAGGAACAACTGGTCCCCCAGCACATGGGCCAGGCGCTGCAGGTAGAGCCTGTACGCGGACGTTGCGTCGCCCGGCCGCAGGCGCGTCATGTTGACACTCATGGCTTTGCGATCCTCGGCAAAGCGTTGCGCCGCCTCGGGAGGTGCTCCCTTGAACAACTGCGCTGCAGCGGTGAAGTTGTAGCCCATGGCGGCCCAGAAGAGCTTCTCATCGGCCCACTGGGCCAAGACCCTGGCCAGACCTTTGTTGGCTGAGGTGACCAGCGGCGGATCGGGATAGCACTTGTCAAGCACCATGCAGATGAGTGACGTGTCGCAGTAGATGTCTGCACCCATCTGCATGAATGGGGTCTTTCGGAATCCACCCGTCAATGCCACCACATCGGGCTTCGGCATGACATCGGGCACGTAGACCGAACGCCACGCCAATTGCTTGTAGCCCATGATCGACCGCACCTTCTGTGCAAACGGCGACGTGGGGTAGTGATGCAGGATGACGTCGGTGGTTTGCATGACAGCTTCAACTCGATGATGATGCGGTGGTGCGGGCGGTACCGCGCCCGGCGGAGCTTCGGCGGGGGGCAAACACTCGCCCCAGCGTATCGGAGATATCGCGTACTTCAGCCCCGGAGCCAGGCCCTATCGCGCCCTTGCTGAGCAACACGCGGTGAAGCGAGGGCAGGTGGTAGTGCGGCACGGCTGGATACAGGTGATGCTCCAGGTGGTAGTTGACATGGTGCGGAAACAGAATCCATCGGCCCAGCCAGTTGGCCAGGCTGCCCGTGGTGCGATTGCTTCGGGCTGCGGTGATCGGCGATGAGAAATCCGTGGTGGCCCCGTGCTCGCAGATCGCCCGAAGACGCAGGATGGGCTGCAGCACCGTCAGCAAGGGCAGTACCCAGAGCACCAGATACATGGCCAGACCGACATGTCCAAAGCCGGACGCAGCGCCCACTCCCCATGCCACCAATGGCGCCAGTAGGTGAAAGGCCAATACCCGCCACCGGTCGGTCCGTGCGGCACGGCGAAGCTCAGGCGAAGTGTCGTTCAGCACATCAAGTTTGGAGCCAGTCTCCTCGTTGATGGCGGGCGAGCCGAAGAAGTAGGCATAGGTCTTCCACGCGTTCCAGCCCACGAGGTCAAGCGCAAGCTTGCGCCAAAGGTAGGCGCGACCGCGCGGGTAGCCGCCGTGAATGGCCGTATCAGGATCCAACGGGCCATACAGGTTGTTGTGGTGAAGCCTGTGCGTCACACGATAGGTGTGCATGCTGACACCGCCACTCATGCCTATCAAGGTGCCCAGCAGGTCGTTCAGCCTGCGGTTGGGCAGCAAGCGGTAGTGGGCAGCCTCATGCGAAAGGATGAACAGGCCATGCTGGGCGATACCCAACACCAACACACAGGCAGCAAGTGCCCAAGAGTTCGGCCAGGCCCATACTCCCACGGCCACCGCACCGCCGATGAGGCCGATGGACTGGACGATGGCCAGCATCGATTGGCCTGCAGACAACCGAGTCAGGGGCTCAAGCTCTGCTGGCGTCAGCAACCTGCGCGCGGTGGCATTCTCGGCACCCGGCAGGCGCCCGTCGTTGCGAAACTCGGTCCCAGCCTGAACCTCCCGCATGGCCCGCGTCAGATCAGCTTGACAAGCTGCTTTCCAAAGTTTCGGCCTTTCAGGAGGCCCAAGAAGGCCTCTGGCGCCGATGCCAATCCTTGGGCGACTGTTTCGCGGTACCTGAGCTTGCCTGCCGCCACCATGCCCCCCAGTTCCTTCAGAGCATCGGGCCACAGGTCCATGTGCTCGCTCACGATGAACCCTTGCATCTTGAGTCGTGACACCAGAATCAAGGCCGGGTTCGCCATGGGCATCGGCTGACCGTTGTAGCCCGCAATCATGCCGCACACCGCAATTCGCCCAAAGGCGTTCATCCGGGCCATCACCGTGTCCATGATCCAGCCACCTACGTTCTCGAAGTAGCCATCGATGCCGTTCGGACAAGCCTCCTTGAGCGCGGCATTCAGCGCTTTGCCATTGGCGTGGGCCTTGTAGTCAATGCAGGCATCGAAGCCCAGTTCCTTGACCACGTAGTCGCACTTGTCTTGGCCACCAGCAATCCCGACGGCCCGGGCACCCCTGGCCTTCGCCAGTTGTCCAACCACCCCACCCACTGCACCGGACGCG
>CAZRRW010000075.1:8656-11239 GCA_964602505.1 uncultured Burkholderiaceae bacterium | reverse complement strand
ACTCAATTCACGCCGCACACTCACGCAAAACAGCGTTTGTGCAGACCTTCCTTAATAAATACAGTAAATTGATCATCCCAGATCAGCGCGTAAATGACGGACTCCCGGCTGATTCGGGCATTTTCTCGACTGTTTACACCTCACCAGAGCCACCGAACCGCCACAAATCCATCGCCAGCGCCCCGCCCATGGTGCTTTCATGCAAGCGCTCGGCCTTGGCAGCCGGCCCCGCCTCCGCCCAGGCAAAGAACAGCGGCAACAAATGCTCGTCACTCGGGTGGGCCTGGGGCGCACCGGGCAGGCTGGGCCAGGCCTTGGCCCCAGCCTCGGCTGAGCCACCGGTCAGCAGCCCGGCCAAACCCTCACGAAACGGCTGCACATAGGAGCGGGTGACTTGGTTCTCGGCAGCGGCACGGTCAAAGTCCCGCAGGTTGTGGGTGAGGCTACCGCTGCCGATGACGAGCACGCTTTTCAACACGTCCCCAAACTCGGCCGACTGACGCATCGCCGCCAAGGCCGTACCCACCCGCGCCGCGTGTTCTGCCCCGGCGGACGGGCCACCCGCGCTAGGCTGCACCCAGTCTCGCGACATGGCCAGCTGCACCACCGGCACGTCTGCATTGGGGAACAAGCTGCGCAGCGGCACCCAAACGCCGTGGTCAATCTCTGCGCGCTCAGCCGCCACGGTAGGCAAACCGTGCTGGCTCAGGCCAGCGGCCAAGGCCTGCGCCAAGGCCGCATTCCCCGGCGGGCTGTATTGCAGCTCGTACAGCTCGGCGGGAAAGCCATAAAAGTCGTGCCAAGCCTTCAAAGGCTCGCCCGCCGGCGGCGAGTGCGGGGGCATCAAGGCCGCCTGCTGCCCCGCTACCGTGTGGGGTGAGACGATGACGATGGCTTTGGGCTTGCCGTACTCTCGCGTCAGCTCCAGCCCCAGCGCGGCCCAGGCCTGCGCCGCCAAACCACCGTTGAGCGCAGTGGTGGGCGCGCCGTGAGAGATGAAATAAGTGGGCAACATGATTTGACGATGGCTGAGCCAAGCAGTTGGCAGGCACTCACTTTACGGGCCACAAAACCTTGCGGGTTGAACGGCTTACACGACGCCGTTCTCAAAAGCTGCAAGCTCAGCACAATCGCGCCATGCTCATACGCCTTACTTACGCCAGCCGCTCCAAACCCACCGTCAGTGCGATTGACTTGAAAGACATCATTCGCGCCTCGCAACGCAACAACGCCAAGGTGGGTGTCACAGGTGCGCTGCTCTTATCTTCCGGCGTGTTCTTGCAGTGCCTCGAGGGGGACTTGCTCGCCGTCAACGCGCTGTATCACCGCATCTTGCTCGACCCGCGGCACCATGAGCCCGCCATCTTGGACTTTGAAGAGATTGACGCGCGGGTGTACGGCGAATGGTCGATGGGCCTGGTGACCGTGACGGAAGAGAACCGCCGCATCTTTTTGAAGTACTCGCCCGCCGCCGAGTTTGACCCCTTTGCCATGCGGCCCAGTTCGCTGCGCGGCTTGTTTGCCGAGCTGCAAGGCCACGCACGGCGCATTGAGGTTTAAGCGCCTGCGCGCCTGCGCTTTGGGTTGGAGGGGCCGAGCGCAGGCAACACCGCATGGGCCAAATGCTCGGCCAAGGCCTCGCCGCACATGCGGTACACCGGCTCGCCAGGGTGGAAGCCGTCGGCCGCCATGTTGTGCCAGCCCAGGGTCATGTCAATGCGCGGGTGCGAGACGTCGTTGCGCGTGGCCGCCCATTCCGCCAAGGCCTTGTCGTGGCGGCGTGCGTCGGCACCCACCACCCAGCGCAGGGGGTTGGGCAGCAGGGGGAACTGGTGGACTGGCGGCAGCGGCACCATCAGCACGTGGCGTGCCCCGGTGCGGGCCAGCAACCAGTCCGCCAGCGCCTCGCGGTGCGCCACCGCGTGGTGCGAGGGCACTTGGTCGTGCAAATCATTCACACCCGTAGCCACCACGGCCACGTCGGCTTGCATCGGGCGCTCGGCGTGCTCGCGTTGCACCCGCTGCAGCGTCATCTGCGTGGTGTCGCCCATCTTGGCCGACACGCGCCACGCCACCGGCCGCTGGATCAGTTGGGCCAAATGGCGGGTCAGATGCCCCGTCAAGGCCTGGCGCTGATGCGCCACGCCAACCCCAGCCGCCGACGAGTCGCCCACCACCAGCACCCGAATAGCGTGCGGTGCAGATGCGGCATGGGCCGCCGCCATCCGGGCATTCGGGGGGGTGAGCCCCTCGCGCGGGCCTGCGGCTTCGGGCAGCAGCGGTGTTCGGCTCCTCAGGTACCTGGCCTGGGCCAGCAGCACCGGCCCAAGAGCCAGTTTGGCAGCCAGAGGCAGCACTCCCGCAGGCGGCGGCCTCAGGGAGCGCTCACTCACGGAGCGCTCAGATGGCGATGGGGTGCGGACTTCGGTCACGCCCGCACCCTAGCAAACGGCGTGCAAGCCCGAGGCTGACGCTCAGGCCTTGGGCGTACCGCAGGTGTTGATGCCAAGCAGCGGATAGGCCGGGCAGAAGCGGAAAAAGCCGGTCAGGATGGGCACCACCCCGATGTAGCCCCAGGCCCCC
>CAZRRW010000075.1:0-8646 GCA_964602505.1 uncultured Burkholderiaceae bacterium | reverse complement strand
GCCGATCAGCGCCAAGCCGCCGCCGATGCGCAGCACTCGATCCACCGTTCCTACATTGGCTTTCATGATGTCCTCCTTGGTTAGCCGTGGTTCAACCACAGCCTCACTATAGGAAGTACGCGGGCACCGGTCTGTGATCTGGATCACACAAACGGTTCGACCTACCCCGTGCCAACAGCCCTCTATCCAGCCAGATGCCTCAGGGCTGCAGGCTGAAGGATGTCGACCCGCTCACGGCCCAGGCCCTGGCTGGCCCAGTCACCCAGGGTGCGGGTCACGCCCTCGCGCGACACCCCCAACTGTTCAGCCAGTTGCTGGTGGGTCACACGCAAGGTCGATCCATGCCCCAGCAGAGCGGCGGCGAGGCGTGCGTCCACCCGGGCGAAAGCGGTCGTCTCCACCAAGCTCAACAAATCGGCCAATCGGTCGGACAGCGAGACAACCATCATCCGGGCAAACGCAGGGCTGCTGCGGAGCAACTGCTCGAACAAAGGCGCAGGTACCAGCAGTGCGTCAGTCGGCTCAGTTGTCTGGCCGTTGACACGGTAGGCCTCGCCCCGGCTCAACGCCTGCATCGTGGCAAAGCAGGTCTCACCCGGCCGTACCCTGTACACCCGGAGCGAGCGGCCGTCCACTGAGCGCTTGTAAACCTCAATCTCACCGGCCAGCAGCAGAGCTGCACCCAGGCAGGCGTCGCCCTCTCGAAACAGCGGCGCGCCCGCTGGCCAGTGCATGAGGGCCTGCGCCCTCAGTGAAGCAGCCGCAGCTTCCGGTAGATCAGCCAAGGCCGGGTAGAAGCTGCCCAACTGCTGCCACTGCGCATCGTTGAGGGCCTGGGTCATGGCAGCGCGACTAGAACACCGAGAAATCCGGCTTGCGCTTCTGGAAGAAAGCAGTGAAGGCCTCCTTCGCCTCGGGGCTGCTCAGGCGGGCGCTGAACACTTCCCCCTCGGCACCAATCTGCTCCATCACCAGCTTGGCGCTGGCGCGACGCATGAGGCGCTTGGTGTCTTGCACCGCGCCGGGTGGCAGGGTGTTGAAGCGCTCGGCCATGCGCCGGGCATGGGCCACCACCTCGCCTTCCGGCAGCACCCGGTTGACGATGCCCATTTCCTGGGCCTCGTCTGCGCCAAAGGGGTCACCCAGCAGCAGCTTCTCGGCCGCGCGGGCGTGGCCCGCCAGCGCAGGCACCAGCAGCGACGACGCAAACTCCGCCACCAGCCCCAGCGAAGTGAAAGGCATGGCAAAGCGCGCAGTGTCGGCCGCGTACACCAGGTCGGCGTGCAGCAGCAGCGTGGTGCCAATGCCAATGGCCGCGCCGTTGACCGCCACCACCACCGGCTTGGGGCATCCCGTCAGGCTCCGCATGAAGCGGAAGACCGGCGAGTCCAGGCCCTGTGGCGGGCGCTGCATGAAGTCTTCGAGGTCGTTGCCCGAGGTGAAGATCTCCGGCTGGCCCGTGATGAGCACCGCACGCACGCTGGCGTCGGCGCTGGCAGCGTCCAGTGCGTCGGCCATGGCCGCATACATGGCAGCGGTGATGGCGTTCTTCTTCTCGGGCCGCGCAATCTCGATCTGCGCGACGTGGTTCAGGGTGGCGGTCTTGATGGACATGGGCGGGGCCTTGACGTGAAACAGGAAGGGGTGGGGTCAGAGGGAGGCGAGGTGCTGCTCGACCCAGTCGAGCCGGTCCTGGCCCCAATAGAGGGTGTCACCGACAAAGAAGCTGGGTGCCCCGAAGATGCCACGCGCCACGGCCGTGGCGGTGTCGGCCTTCAGGCGTTCCTTCACCTCTGGCGCCTGGGTGCGGGCCAGCAGGGCGGCGGCGTCCAGGCCAGAGGCCTGCACCACCTGCCCCACCACGGCGAGGTCGCTCATGTCCTGCGGCTCCTGCCACATGGCCCGATACACCGCGTCGACATAGGTGTGAAAGTCGCCTTGACAGGCCGGGTCGGCCTCGGCCGCCATCTGCAAGGCGGTGGCCCCGCGCATCAGGGTGATGGTGTTGACCGGGAAGTTCAGCGCCCGGCGGTAGGTCACGCCATAGCGGCGGGCAAAGCGCTGCAGGTCGTCCCACATGTAGCGGCCCTTGGCTGGCACGCTGACGGGCGAGCGGTTGTCTGTGGCCTGGAACACGCCGCCCAGCAGCATTGGCTTCCAGGCAATCTGCGCGCCGGTGCGCTGGGCCACCTTGGGCAGCTCGGCCCAGGCCAAGTAGGCCGCCGGGCTGCCGAAGTCAAACCAGAACTCGACGGTCTTGGGGGCGGAGCTCATCAGAACTTCTCCAGGTAGGGCCGCAGGTCGAACTCATGCGTCCAGGCTGTGCGCGGCTGGTGGGCCAGCTGCCAGTACTGCTCGGCAATGTCGTCGGGCTGCAGGATGCCTCCCTGGGCCTTGAGGGCATAGCGCTGGGGGAACTGGGTGCGGATGAACTCGGTGTCGATGGCCCCGTCGATGATGGCGTGCGCCACATGAATGCCCCTGGGCCCCCATTCACGCGCCATGCTCTGCGCCACCGCGCGCAGCGCCATCTTGCCCGCGGCAAAGGCGGCAAAGCCAGCGCCGCCGCGCAGCGAGGCGGTGGCCCCGGTGAAGACGATGCTGCCCACATGGGCCTGGCCACCGTCAGCATGCACCTCGGCCCGCGCCAGCATACGTTGCCCGACTTCGCGGGCATTCAGGAAGCCAGCCAGACAGCACATCTCCCAGATCTTGCGGAAGCGCCGCTCGGTCTCGTCGGCCACGGGCATGGGCGAATTGGCACCGATGTTGAACACCAGCACCCGGATGGGGCCGATGTCACGCTCGATCTGCTCGACCAGCTGGCGCACCTGGGCCTCGTCGCGGGCGTCACTGCCAAAGGCGTGGCAGGTGCCGCCGTCGGCTTCGATCTGGGCCTTGAGCGAGCCAAGGCTTGAGGCTTCGCGCCGCGTGGCACAGACGGTGTAGCCACCCCGGGCAAAGCGCCGGGCCACGGCACCGCCCGTGGCGTCGCCCGCGCCGACCACCAGGCACACCGCCGGGCGGGCATGGGCAAGCCAGTCGGCATGCACGGCGCTCATGACTTGTAGTACACGAGTTGATGGGTGGTGGCAACCAGATGGCCTTGCCCGTCAGCGCCCTGGCCCCAGAGCTTGGCGGTCTGGTCAAAGTAGCCGTTGCGAAACACCAGTCCGCTGCACTGGCCCAGCAGGTGGCTGCTGCCCAGCGCAGCGAGGTCGGCGCTGCTGGCATGGAAGTAGGAGGTCATGGTCACGGTGCCTGCGGGCACCCGCTCGGCGCGCCGTGCCCAGATGCGCGGATAGAAGATGTCGCACAGCGCAGCCAGCGAACAGAAGTCGAGCGGGCGGGCGGGTTCGTCGCGCACCCAGGTGGCGGTGGTGGAGTCGCCGCGCTGGGCACCGTCCCACACCGCGGGGATGAGGCCGTCCACCTCGCGCCAGTCGTAGCGGCGCAGCCAGGCCGGAAAGCCTGGCCCGATCACCCTGGGAGGCAGGGCATCGGGCGCGGGCACCGAGGGCATTGGGAACTCGTCGGCGCCCCAGGTCTGGCGCCGGGTGGCCGTCATGATGCTGCCGGTCAGCGCCACCTCGCCCGCCTGGCTGAGGCTGATGTTCCAGTGCTGGGTGCTTCGCCCGGCGCGCACCGGGGTGGCGTCGATCTGTACCTCGCCTTCGGCCACGGGGGCACAAAAGTTGACCGTCTGGGCCACCGGCTCGCCAATGCGGCGTTGGTCCACCCACACCGGTTTGAGCATCAGGGCCGCCAGCATGCCGCCAAAGGGTCCCACCATGTTCTGGTAGCTGGCGTCGATGTGCGCCGTCCAGCGGTTGCCACCTTGCGGGCTGAGTTCGAGAGCGTTGTCAAACGGGTGCATCCGCGAGTCCTTCCACGCTGCGGCTAGGCCGCGGCAATGAGTTCGCCCCAGTGCTGGGCCATGTGCATCAGGTGGGCGCGGGTGTACTGGGCCTTGTCCAGCGCACCATAGGCAAAGTGGGGCTTCAGGGTGCCCGCAAACGCATCGAACTCCCGCAGCGCCGCCAGCAGGCGCGCCTTGGCGGCGTCAAGGTTCAAGGCGCTCGGCTCGGCCGCCAGATCGGGGGCGCCAGGAATGGGCTCGGCCAGGTTGTGGTGCATGGCGCCACGGGCCTGGAATAGCGCAAAGGCTGCAGTGCCCACGGTGTGCTGGAACAGAGCCGACTTGGCTTGGGGAAAGCCACGCATCGAATACTCGACGCTCTGCGCCAGATGGGTCAGCATCTGCGGCAGGTTGAAGGCCCCCGCGCTGCGCCAACTGTCATTCAGGTTGGCCACGGCGCGTTGTGCAAAGAGCAGGGACGGCAAACCCTGCACCGGCGCGGCCGAGCAGCCCACCAACAGGCTCGCCGCACCAAGCGACGCACAGCCCGCCACACCGATGCGCAGAACCTGGCGACGGGCTTGGTTCATGGGCTGCCTTGCGCTCGATGCGTCAGACCCGTTCGAAGATACCCGCCGCGCCCTGCCCCATGCCCACGCACATGGTGACCATGGCGTACTTCAGGTTCTTGCGGTGCAGGGCATGGATGGCCGTGGCCGAACGGATGGCGCCAGTGGCCCCCAGCGGGTGACCCAGTGCAATCGCGCCGCCCATGGGGTTGACCTTGGCTGGGTTCAAGCCCAGGGTGTTGATGACCGCCAGCGACTGCGCGGCGAAGGCTTCGTTCAACTCAAACCAGTCGATGTCGTCCTGCTTCAGCCCAGCGTACTTGAGGGCCTGAGGAATCGCCTCAATCGGGCCAATGCCCATGATGTGCGGCGGCACTCCTTTGATGGCGAAGCTGACAAAGCGGGCCAGGGGCTTCAATCCAAAGCGCTTGACGGCTGCTTCGCTCGCCAGGATGAGTGCGCCAGCACCATCACTCGTCTGTGAGCTGTTGCCCGCCGTGACCGAGCCACGTGCGGCAAACACCGGGCGCAACTTGGCCAGGCCTTCGACCGTGGTGTCGGGCCGGGCGCCTTCGTCCAGGCTGAGCGTCTTGTGGGTCACGCTGACGGTGCCGTCTTTCAGGTTGGGCGTGGTTTCGGCCACGTCCACCGGCGTCATCTCGGCCGCGAATTCACCCGCCTTCATGGCGGCCAAAGCCTTCATGTGGCTTTGGTAGGCAAACTCGTCTTGCGCGGCGCGGCTCACCTTCCATTGGGTGGCCACCTTCTCGGCGGTCAGGCCCATGCCATAGGCGATGCCCACGTTTTCGTCGCTGGCAAACATGGCGGGGTTCAGCGAGGGCGCGTTGCCCATCATCGGCACCATGCTCATGCTCTCGGTGCCTGCGGCGATCATCACATCGGCCTCACCGACGCGGATGCGGTCAGCCGCCATCTGCACCGCGGTGACGCCGCTGGCGCAGAAGCGGTTGACGGTGACACCGCCCACGCTGGTGGGCAGCCCGGCCAGCACGGCACCGATGCGGGCAATGTTCAGACCTTGCTGCGCCTCAGGGATGGCACAGCCGCAGATCACGTCTTCAATGGCCTTCGGGTCCAGCCCAGGCGCTTGCGCCAAGGCCGACTGCATGGCCTTGACCAGCAGATCGTCGGGCCGCACGTTGCGCAGGCTGCCCTTGTGCGAGCGGCCAATCGGGGTGCGTGTGGCCGCGACGATGTAGGCGTCTTGAACTTGTTTCATGGTCGCTCCTGTCAGTTGCGCAAAGGCTTGCCGGTGGACAGCATGCCAAGAATGCGATCCTGGGTTTTCGGATGCACGATGAGCGAGCAGAAATGCTTGCGCTCCAGAGCCATGATGTACTCCTCCGTCACCACGGTGCCAGCATCCACATCGCCGCCGCACACCACGTCGGCAATCAGGCTGCCAATGTGGAAGTCGTGGGCGCTGATGAAGCCGCCGTCACGCATGTTGATGAGCGAGCCCATGATGGTGGCACGGCCGTTGCGCCCAGCCACGGCAAAGCTGGCCTTGTGCGGCGGCTGGTAGCCCGCGTCGAACATGGCCTTGGCCTGGCTGATGGCGATGTGCAGCAACTCGTCCTTGTTGGGCACGATCACGTCCGACTCCAGGAAGTAGCCCAGCTTGCGCGCCTCCAGGGCACTGGTGGCCACCTTCGCCATGGCCGCATGGGTGTAGGTGTCCTTCAGGAATGCCAGCAGGTCCACCCCAGGGGCGCTGGCTGCGTTCTCGGCCGCGCGGCGGGCAATGTAGGTGAGCCCGCCTGCGCCCGGCAGCAGGCCCACCCCCACCTCCACCAAGCCGACATAGCTTTCCATCGCAGCCACGCGCCTGGCAGCGTAGATGGCCATCTCGCAGCCGCCGCCCAGCGCCATGCCTCGTACGGCCGCCACCGTAGGCACCGCCGAGTAGCGCAGGCGCAGCATCGCGTCCTGCAGATCCTTCTCGGCACGGTCGATGGCCTTGATGCCAGCCACCACGAAGGCGGGCAGCATGGCCTGCAGGTCAGCCCCTACCGAGAAGGGGTCGTCCGGGTTCCAGATCACCAGACCCTTGTAGCCCTGTTCGGCGATGTTCACCGCCTCGATCAGCCCTTCGGCCACGTCGGGGCTGATGGCGCGCATCTTGGTCTTGCTGGTGAACAGCAACACCTCGTCGTCGAGCGTCCAGATGCGGAAACCGTCTTGCTCTTCGATCGTCGTGCCCGCCGTGGCAGGGTTGGGGGAGCCGTCGCCAAGCACCGCCTCGCGGAAGGGCTGGCGCTCATAGACGGGCAAGGCAGCGGGCTTGACGAAGGTGCCTGATGCAGCGCTCCAGGAGCCTTCAGGGGTATGAACCCGCTGCTGCTCAGCCACTGGCCCCTTGAACACCCATGCGGGCAGCGGCGCCTGGCACAGGGCCTCGCCCGCGTCGATATCGGCCTGGATCATCTGGGCCACCTCAGCCCAGCCTGCCTCCTGCCACAACTCAAACGGGCCCTGCTTCCAGCCGAAGCCCCAGCGGATGGCAAGGTCCACATCGCGGGTGCTGTGGGCAATGCGGTCCAGGTGCACGGCGCAATAGTGCAGGCCGTCGCGAATGACCGCCCACAGGAATCGGGCTTGCGGGTTCCTGGCGCCACGCAGCAGCTTCAAGCGCTCAAGGGCCGGCTTCTTGAGCATGCGGCCGATGATGTCGTCCGCCTTGCCCCCGGCGGGCACGTACTCGCCCTCACCGTTGTTGGCGTTCACGTCAAAGCGCAAGATGTCGCGCCCCACCTTCTTGAAGAAGCCGGCCTTGGACTTCTGGCCCAGGTGGCCCATTTCAATCAGGCGTGCCAGTGCCTTGGGCGTGGCGAAGGTGGGGAAGAAGGGGTCGTTGCCTTTGTCGGGCCCCAGGTTGTCCTGCATGGTCTTGACCACGTGGGCCAGGGTGTCGAGCCCCACCACGTCGGCGGTGCGGAAGGTGCCGGAGCTGGCACGCCCGAGCTTCTTGCCGGTCAGGTCGTCCACCACGTCGTAGGAGATGCCGAACTTCTCGGCCTCGATGAAGGTGGCCAGGATGCCGGCGATGCCCACCCGGTTGGCGATGAAGTTGGGCGTGTCCTTGGCGCGCACCACGCCCTTGCCGAGGCGGCTGACCGCAAAGGTCTCCAGGTCGTCCAGGATCTGCGGCTGAGTGGCCGGGGTGGCGATCAACTCCACCAGGTACATGTAGCGCGGCGGGTTGAAGAAGTGAATGCCACAGAAGCGCGGCTTCAGTGCATCGGGCAGGCCTTTGCTCAGTTCGGTGATCGACAGCCCCGAGGTGTTGGACGCCAGGATGGCGTGCGGGGCGATGTGTGGGGCAATCTTGGCGTAGAGGTCGTGCTTCCAGTCCATGCGCTCGGCAATCGCCTCGATCACCAGATCGCAGTCCTTCAGCAGGCCCAGGTGCTCTTCATAGTTGGCCTGCTCAATGCGCACGGCGTCGTCGGCCACGCCCAGCGGGGCTGGGCTGAGCTTCTTCAGGCCCTCGATGGCCCTGGTGACGATGCTGTTCTTGGGACCTTCATTGGCAGGGAGATCAAATAACACAACAGGCACCTTGACGTTAACGAGGTGCGCAGCAATCTGCGCACCCATCACGCCAGCGCCCAGTACGGCGACTTTTTTCACTCGGAATGCACTCATGGTGTCTTTCGTTGCCGCACCCAGGCTCAGGCCAGAGCCGCGTCGGTGTCCATCAAGCCCTTCACGCCGCTGCGGGCAGTGCGCAGCAGGGTGATGGTCTCGGGGAATAGTCGCTGGAAGTAGAAGCGCGCGGTCTGCAGCTTGCCCTGGTAGAACGGGTCGGTCGAGCCGGCTTCGATCTGCGCCAGCGCCTCGCGAGCCATCAGCGCCCAGAAGTAGGCAAACACCAGATGGCCAGCCACGCGCAGGTAGTCCACCGCGGCGGCACCCACCTCGTCGGCGTTCTGGAAGGCGCGGAACCCCAGCTCGGTGGTGAGCTTGGTGAGCTTGTCACCCAGGTCGGCCAGAGGGCCGATGAACTCGGCCATGTCCTCGTTGACGCCTTCCTGCTCCACCAGCTTGAAGACCAATTTGCCGAACTTCTTAAGGGTGGCGCCGTTGTTGCCCAGCACCTTGCGGCCCAGCAGATCCAGCGACTGGATGGTGTTGGTGCCCTCGTAGATCATGTTGATGCGGGCATCGCGCACGAACTGCTCCATGCCCCATTCC
>CAZRRW010000074.1:0-11357 GCA_964602505.1 uncultured Burkholderiaceae bacterium | reverse complement strand
GCCCGGCCCCCTGGTCGACCGCCCCGACATTCGCCTGGGTTTGGGCTTTCTTCAAGGCGCGGGGCAGCCCATGCACGGCTGGCAAACCCCCGACGGCTACAAGACCGACGCCGCCACCTGGCTGGCACCGGAAGCCTTGACCCGTCGCGCCGACTTTGCGATGAACCTCGCACGCAACGCCCCTCCCCCGCCCATGGTGCAGGCCTTCCTGAGCCCCGCCACCCGCGACCGCATCGCCCGCGAACCCGCCGGTGTCCAGGGGCCGCTGATGCTGGCCAGCCCCGATTTCATGAAGAAATGAGACCAGCCATGAGGACCCAGACCCCAGTCGATGCCTTGCTGGCCACCCGGCGCCAGTGGCTGCTGCGCACCTCGCTGCTGGCCAGCGGTGCGGCGGCATGGGCCGCCACGCCGCGCGCGTGGGCGCAAGCCGCACCTGGCTTGGGCCATGGCGCGGGCGGCGGGCGCCTGGTGGTGGTGTTTCTGCGCGGCGCCTATGACGGGCTGTCTGCATTCGTGCCCTTCGCCGACCCGGCCTATGCGCAACTGCGTCAAAGCACTCGCATTCCCGCGCCGGATGGGAGCGCTCTGACCGCCCTGCGGCTGAACGACACCTTTGCGCTTCACCCCGCCCTGGCCCCGGTACTGCCCATGTGGCAGGACGGCACGCTCGCGGTGGTGCCCGCCAGCGGGTCGCCCCTGGTGAACCGATCGCACTTTGACGCGCAGTACCAGATGGAAGTGGGCCTGCCCGGCCGCACCAGCGACTCGCCCGGCTGGCTCAACCGACTGGCCGGGCTGACCGTACCGCGCAACGGCCTGATCGGGGTGGGCGAGGCCAACCCCGCCATCCTGGGCGGCCCCGTCACCGCCCGGCTGATCCCCCGTGGCCAGCAGGCCACCAACACAGGCGTGCTGGCCAACCCCCAGATGCGCGAGGCGCTGATGGATTTGTACAAAGGCGACGACCGGCTCTCTGCGGCCTTCCGCCAAGGGGCGGCCAGCCGCATGGACAGTGCGCAGGAACTGCAACGCGGAGCCATGCTCGACCGCGAGCGCGCGGCTGCGCTCGGCGCGGTGGCCGGCGGGGCTGACAGCGCCGTCGGGCTTGCGCTGGACGCGCAGCAACTGGCGCGCCTCATGCGCGCCGAGCCAACGCTTCGCATCGGCTTTCTGAGTGCAGGGGGCTGGGACACCCACGCCAACCAGGGCGGGGTGGAGGGTCTACTGGCCAACAACCTGGGCAACCTGGCGCGCGCCCTGGTGCAATTGCGTGCCGACTTCAACCAGCCCGGCGACACGGTGGTGGTGATGAGCGAGTTTGGCCGCACCGCCGCCGAAAACGGCACCCGCGGCACCGACCATGGCCATGGCAACGCGATGTGGGTGATGGGCCAGCGTGTGGCGGGCGGGCGGGTGCAGGGCCGATGGGAGGGCCTGGCCCGGGGCAGCCTGAACGAGGGGCGTGACCTGCCCGTGCTCAACGACTACCGCAGCGTGCTGGCCCAGGTGCTGGCGCGCGGCTTTGACCTGGCCGACAGCCGCCTGCAAGACCTGTTCCCCGGCGCGCGCTGGGACAGCGGGCTTGACGCCCTGATGCGCCGCGGCTGAGGCCGAAACGGGGGGCGCGACAGCGTCGGCACAATTCCGCCCATGCTCTCCCCATTCCTCCTCGCCAGCGCGGCGACCGTCGTGCTGTCGAGCTTCCTGCTCTTCCTCGTTCAACCCATCCTGGCCAAGCAGATCCTGCCCTGGTTTGGTGGCACCTCGGCCGTGTGGACCACCTGCATGGTGTTCTTCCAGTGCGTGCTGCTGGCCGGCTATGCCTATGCCAACTGGCTGCAGGCCCAGGCGCCGCGCTGGCAGCGGCAGCTTCACATCGCCTTGCTGATCGCCGCAGCCTTCACCCTGCCCATCATCCCGGACGCGGCCTACAAGCCCACGCCCGATGGCAACCCAACCGTGCAGATCATCACCCTGCTGGTGGTCACCATCGGTCTGGCCTACTTTTCGCTGGCGGCCACCTCGCCTTTGCTCCAGCGCTGGCTGTCGCTGAGCCTGCCGGTGGCCAGCCAGCCCGCCGTGTACCGGCTGTTTGCGTGGTCGAACGCGGGGTCGCTGCTGGCCCTGCTGGCCTACCCCTTTGCGATCGAGCCGTGGTTTGACTCGCGCGAGCAGTCCGTCGGCTGGAGCCTGGGCTATGCGGTGTTTGCCGTTGCCTGCGCCTGGGTGGCCTGGCAGGCCAACGACGCGGCGGTGGCTGCTCCCCAGGCGGGCGCGCCCACTGAAACGCCAAACCGCGCTGACGATGAAACAGACGCCGAGCCCACCCCCGCGATCAACGACTATCTGAAGTGGATTGGGCTGTCGGCCCTGCCCTCGGCCCTGCTGCTGGCGGTGACCACCCACATGACGCAGAACGTGGCATCCATCCCCTTCCTGTGGGTGGTGCCGCTGTCGCTGTACCTCGTGAGCTTCATCGTGGTGTTCGAGGGACGGGGCGGTCGGGGCTTCTACTCACGCGCCACCTTCCTGCTGCCCACCCTGGGCCTGGTGGTGGGCATGACCTGGGCCCTGTCAGCCAGCAATGGCGTGCTGCACATCGACACCGCGCTGCCCCTGTTTGCCCTGGGCCTGCTGGCGGCCTGCATCGTCTGCCACGGCGAACTGGCTGCCGCCCGGCCCAGCCCGCGGTTTCTCACGCGCTTCTATCTGTGTATGTCCGCAGGCGGTGCCCTGGGCGGCCTGGCCATTGGCATCGCCGCACCGCTGCTGCTGAACGCCTACTGGGAACTGCCCACGTTGATGGTGCTGCTGTGCATGGTGGGCGTCTGGGTGGCCGCCAACATCACCCAGGTGGGCGGCCCGCGCTATGTGCTGATGCTGCTGGCCGCAGGCGCCCTGGGTGGCAGCCTTTGGTACAGCCGCGACTACGTGAACTACGTGCAGGAGAACAACCTGGAGGCCACGCGCAACTTCTACGGTGTGCTGCGCGTCACCGAAGACGCTCCGGGCGAGGGGCAGACCCGCAAGATGCTGCACGGGGTCATCCTGCACGGCAAACAGTTCACCAACGAGCAGTTTCACATCGTCCCCACCACCTACTACGCCTCCAGCAGCGGCATCGGGCAGTTGATTGCCGCGTATGGTGTGCATGAGTACGCCAACGGCAACAAGGCCTCGGTGCCGGTGCGCATGGGGGCCGTGGGCCTGGGCACCGGCACCCTGCTGGCCTATGCCGCTCCCGGCGACACCTATGTGGTCTACGAGCTCGACGCGGCCGTGCAGCGCGCGGCTGAGCAGTGGTTCACCTTCATCAAGGACGCCGAGGTCCGCACCAAGGCCAGGCCCGACATCCGCATCGGCGACGCGCGGCTGACGCTGGAGCGGGAGCTGGCGGCCGGCAAGCCCGGGCGCTACGACATCCTCGCGGTGGACGCGTTCTCCAGTGACGCGATCCCGGTGCACCTGATCACGCAGGAAGCGCTGGCGCTCTATGCCAAGCATCTGTCGGATCGCGGGGTGGTGGCCTTCCACGTGAGCAACCGCTATTTGTCGCTGCCCCCGGTGGTGGCCGGCATTGCCCAGGCCAACGGCATGCAGGCGCTTTGGCTGGAGGACGACCCCGAGGCCAGCCACGCCTACAAGACCGACTGGGTGCTGG
Organism: uncultured Burkholderiaceae bacterium; assembly: GCA_964602505.1. Taxonomy (GTDB): domain Bacteria; phylum Pseudomonadota; class Gammaproteobacteria; order Burkholderiales; family Burkholderiaceae_C; genus CAZRRW01. Next base: position 7,693 of record CAZRRW010000074.1, on the reverse strand, counting down.
TGGGCCGCGACCTGGCCAAGAAGCTGCCTGCCAAGATGATCGAGAAAGGCCGCTGGGTCGAGCCCGACGCCACGGCCCGGGTGTGGAGCGACAGCTACAACAACCTGTTCAAGGCGCTCAAGCGCTAGCGGCAAGGGCTCGCCCGGGAGAGCATTCATGCGCATCGCGGTGTTCTCGGACATTCACGGCAATCTGCCTGCGCTGGAGGCTTGCTGGGCGCACTTGCAAGACCACGGTGGGGCCGACCTGGTGGTGAACTGCGGCGACATCCTGAGCGGCCCGCTATGGCCCGCCGAAACCGCCGACTGGCTGATGGCCCAGCCCTGGCCCACGATTGCAGGCAATCACGAACGTCAGGCCCTGGCCTGCGGCACCCAACCCGACAGGGCCCATGCCCGCAGCGACCGTTTTGCCTTTGAACGCATGAGCCAGGCCCACCGCGAGTGGTTTGCCGCTCTGCCCGGCACACTCGACCTGACTGCGCATGGCAGGGATGCCGCGAGCCACGGCGTGATGGTGTGCCATGGCCAGCCTGCGGTGGACTACGAGTACCTGCTGGAAACCGTGACGCCCGAGGGCTCCCGCATGGCCACTGCGGCTGAAGTGGCCGAGCGACTGGCTTCCCCAGCCGCCCAGCCCGCCTTTGCCCAGGCCAGCCTGGTGCTGTGCGGCCACAGCCACCTGCCCCGCGCCATTCAAACCGCCAGCGGCACCTTGTGCGTCAACCCTGGCAGCGTGGGCCTACCCGCCTTTGACGACGACCACCGCCACTTTCACACCCACCAGACCGGCACGCCCCATGCCCGCTATGCCGTGTGCGAGCGTGCCGCCGGCACCACGGCCTGGTCGGTCAGCTTCTGCAACGTGGCCTATGACTGGCGGGCCGCTTCGGCCAAGGCGGCGGCAGCGGGCTTTGACGCATGGGCCCGCTGGCTGGCCACGGGCTACGCCTGACCTCAAGACCCCAAAAGACTTGGAGACCGACTGTGATCGCACGCACCCTGTTCAATGCCGACCATGAGGCCTTTCGCGACGCCTTCCGCAGGTTCATGGTCGCGGAGATCGCGCCCCATCACGAAGCCTGGGAGGAGCAGGGCTACGTAGACCGCGAGGTCTGGCGCAAGGCGGGTGCCAACGGCTACCTGTGCATGACCATGCCCGCGGCCTACGGCGGCGCGGGTGCCGACAAGCTGTTTTCCATCATCCAGATGGAAGAGCTGGCGGCCGGTGGCTTCAGCGGCATTGGCTATGGGCTGCACAGCGAGATCGTGGCGCCCTACCTGCTGCACTATGGCACCGAGGAGCAGAAGGCCCGCTATCTGCCCAGGCTGGCCAGTGGCGAGATGGTGGGGGCCATCGCGATGAGCGAGCCTGCGGCCGGAAGCGACCTGCAAGGTGTGAAGACCACCGCCATCGAGCAGGGTGACCACTACCTGCTCAATGGCAGCAAGACCTTCATCACCAACGGCTGGCATGCCGACCTGGTGATCGTGGTGGCCAAGACCGACCCAAGCGCCGGGGCCAAGGGCACCAGCCTGCTGCTGGTTGAGCGCGGCATGGCGGGCTTTGAGAAGGGCAAGCGCCTGAAGAAACTGGGCATGAAGGCGCAAGACACCAGCGAGCTGTTTTTTGACAACGTGAAGGTGCCCAAGGCCAACCTGCTGGGTGGGGCAGCGCACCTGAACCGTGGCTTCATCTGCCTGATGGAGCAACTGCCCTGGGAGCGGCTGCAGATTGCCATTGGCGCAGTGGCCAACGCCCAGGCCGTGATCGACCAGACTGTCGCCTATGTGAAGGATCGCAAGGTGTTTGGCCAGCCCGTGGCCAGCTACCAGAACACCCGCTACACCCTGGCTGAGCTGCAGACCGAGGTGCAGGTGGCGCAGGTGTTCGTGGACCGCTGCACCGAACTGCTGCTCAAGGACCAGTTGGACACGGCCACCGCCAGCATGGCCAAGTACTGGACGACCGACCTGCAGTGCAAGGTGGCCGACGAATGCCTGCAGTTGCACGGCGGCTACGGCTACATGTGGGAGTACGGCGTGACCCGAGCCTACGCCGACGCACGGGTGCAGCGCATCTACGGCGGCACCAACGAGATCATGAAAGAGGTGATCTCGCGGCAGATGGGGCTGTCGGGGCGCTGAGCGCGCCCGGCCTGCAAGCCCCCGCCGACCTAGCGGCTCAACTGCCTGGCTGTGGCGCAGGCAGGCCCAGCAGGGCGCGGCGCAGCTCGGGCCGCTTGGTCTGCTCATCCAGCCAGATGGCAAAGAAGGCTTCGCTGAAGGCGGGGTCGTTCACCTCGGCCGTCAACCTGCCGTTGTGGAAGAAGCGCACCCCGGTGCGTGGCACATGCACGCCCACCAGGCGGTCGCCAGAGGCCACGTCGGGGAAGGCCCGCTTCATTGCCGCTGTCCAGGCATTGATGGTGGCCTGGCTGGACACGTTGCGCAGGCGGGCCATCTCGATGATGCTGGTGTTGACGATGTCCTCGCTCTTGACGGCGGTGTTGTAGACGATGTCCAGGGCATACGGGGCTGCGCCCCCCAACACGTTGGTGCCCTCGTTCACCGTCCACAACGTGGCGTCGTAGACGCGGAACAGAAACACCCTCAAGGGGCCGGTGCCCCGCGGCCGCCAGTTTGCGCCGGCAGGCAGGAAGGGCCCCAGTTCGGCCGGGGCGCGCGGCGCGGCGCTGGCAGCACCTGCGGCGGGTGGCGGCGTCTGGCTTTGGCTCTGGGTTTGGGCTTGAGCCTGCGAGAGCAGGGGCGCCCCGGCTAGCGAGGCCACCCCACTGCCCAGGGCAGTGGCCAGCAGCGCGCGGCGGGGCATGGCAGTCAGCGTGGGGCGCATGTCAACCTCCTTCGGTGGTTTGGCTGGTGGCGGCGGGGGTGTCGTTCGCGGCCGCAGGGCTGCCCCGCTGCAGCACGGCGGCAAACTTGTCGGCACAAGCCTGCAGGGCAATGCGCGGGTGGCCAGTGCGCCCAAACGCATAGGCAAAGGCACCCACCCCCGCGTACTGCCGGCAGGTGAAGGCGGCCAGGGTGTCCCCGCTGGTCACGTCGCGCAAGGTCATCTCGACGGCTGCGCCGCCTTGAGTGACAAAGGGTGCGCCCGGACCAGGCAAGGCGACGATGAGCACATTCAGCACCGCGTTGGGGCGCCACACTTCCCGCACCGTGGCGTCCAGCCGCAAGGTGGCCGCCTTTGCAGCTGCTGGCGGTGCGAAGGCCTTGGCCACTTGATCGGCCTTGGCCTGGCCAATGTCGGCGCGCTCTTCGTCGCTCAGGCCCGCGTCGCGGTCGGCTGGGGTTTGCCAGCTCAGGTTGAAGCGGGTGCTGTCGGCAGTCGGCGTCGTGGCAGTCACCGCAGACCCCAGAGCGCGCAGGCGCGCGGTGGCCTCCGGCCGCACCCACCAGCGCAGCTGCTCCAGCACGCCGCTTTGCTCCGTCCATGTGGTGCCTGCGGGCAGCAGCGGGGCCGGCTCGGCCTGCACGCCAGCAGCCAGCACCAGGGCGGCCAAGGCCACCCCGCCAAACCGCCACCGGGGTGCTGGCCAGGGGGCAACGGAGGTCAGAGGGGGCGTCGCAACTCTCCTATAACTGTTTAGGATGTATTGTGACTGATTAGTTCAAAAAGTGCTTGGTCCAAGCGTTGGTAGCCAAATGTCTGCGAGGCGCGGTGCGCTCATGACGCGGCCTGCGGATCACGGCAGCAGGCTGACCGCAGCCACGACCGCAGCCACGCCGGTGCTGCTGACCAGGGCTGCGGCCACCCACAGGGCATAGGTGCGCCCCCCGCCGTGGCCGCCACCGCGCAGCGTGTCAGCGTGTTGGCGGCCACCGCCAGCAACGCGCCGCCCACCAAGGTCGGCACAGGCAGGGTGTGTGCAGCATGCAGCGCCGCCAGGGTGGCCACCGGGGCATGGGCATCGGCCAGGGCGGCCAGGGCCACCCCCACCAACAGGCCCTGGTTACCGAAGCGCTGCTGCAGCAGGCCCACCACAACGGCCACGGTGCCAAGCATCAACACCACCGCCAGGGCTTCACGCGGGCGCAGGGCGCTGCGCGTGGGGTGCGACATCTGGCCGCTGGCGGGCAGCACAGGCCCGCCGCGCCACACCAGCCAGCCGCCTGCCAGGGCACAGCTGGCAGCCCCGGCGGCCGCCACCGGCATGAGGTGCCAGGCCGCATCCACTGACACGGTGGCGCACAGCGCCAGCATCAACAGCCAGGTGGCCGCGCCCGACAGGCCTGCCGCCCCGGCAAAGGCGCTGACATGGGCTGGCTCAGCCCGGGCCCGTCCGCCAAACGAGGCCACTGCCGCCGTGCTGGACGCAAAGCCACCCGCGAAGCCGGTGACCAGCAGGCCGTGGCGCGGGCCCAGCCCGCGCAGGGCCAGTTGCCCGGCCGCCTGGATGGCCAGGATGACCAACGCCAGCGCCGCCAGAGGCCGCAGGCGGATGCCCCCCAGCGCCTCGATGGGCTGAGCTGGCACCAGGGGCAAGGCCCACAGTGCCAAGGCCAGCAGCAGCAGGCCGTCCCACACTGCACGCAGGCGCAGCACAGCGCGCACCGTGGCCCACACCCGAGCTGCGACGGGAGCGGAGGGCTCAGACATCGGCGGTGCTGCCGTGGTCGGGCGCACTCACGGCCCAGCCCAGTTCGTCCTGGATGCGCAGGCGCAGCGTGTCGGCAGCGGCCGGCTCGCCATGCACCACGAAGGTGTGCTGCGGCGGCGCGCGCAACTGCCGCAGCCACGCCATCAGCCCATCGGCATCGGCATGCCCGGAAAAGCCCTCCAGGTGAGACACCTCCGCCTTCACGGCCACATACTCGCCATGAACCTTCACGTCGCTCGCACCGGCCACCAGGGCCGCCCCGCGGGTGCCCCCGACCTGAAAGCCCGGAAAGACGATGGCATTGCGAAAGTTCGGCACCATGGCCTTGAGGTGGTGCAGCACCCGACCGCCCGTGGCCATGCCACTGGCCGCGATGACGATCTTGGGCCAGCGCTGCCGCGTGAGCCGCGATGACTCCGCAGGCGAACCCACAAAGGTGACACCCTCGACCAGACCTGTGACCTCGCGCGGGGCAATGCGCAGCAGTCGCCGGTGACGCTGGGTCAGTTCGGTGGCCGCAGTGGCCATGGGGCTGTCCACAAACACCGGCAAGTCGGCTGGAATCTCCCCGGCCGCCTTGAGCCGCTGCAACACCAGCAGCAGCGCCTGGGCGCGGCCCACCGCAAAAGACGGCAGCAGCACACTGCCGCCCCGGCGGGTGGTGGTGCGGATGATCTCGCCCAGCCGAGCCTGCGCGTTCTCGGCCGGGTGCAGGCGGTTGCCGTAGGTCGACTCGACCAGCAGCACATCGGCCTGTTCCACGGGCTGCGGCGGTGGCATGAGCAGGTCATCGTCGCGGCCCAGGTCGCCCGAGAACACCAGGGTGCGGCCACCCACGCTGAGCGTGACCGTGCTGGCCCCCAGCAGGTGCCCAGCCGGGCGCAGCAGCACCTGGGTGTTGCCCACCTTCACGCTGCGGCCGACTGGCACCGCCACCACCTTGGCCAGGGCCCGCTTGGCCTCGGCCACCGTGTAGAGCGGCAGCGCAGGCTGGTGGCGCGTCCAGCCGCCCCGGTTGGCGCGGCGGGCGTCCTCCTCCTGCAGGTGGGCACTGTCGAGCAGCAGTACCTCGGCCAGGTCGCGCGTGGCGGGCGTGGCGTACACCGGCCCCTTGAAGCCTTGGCGCACCAGCACCGGCAGCCAGCCGCAATGATCCAGGTGCGCATGGCTCAGCACCACCGCGTCGATGCTGGCAGGCGGCACGGGCAGCGGGGCCCAGTTGCGTTCGCGCAGGGTCTTGAAGCCCTGGAACATGCCGCAGTCCAGCAGCACCCGCGCGCCGCCCGTGTCCACCAGATGGCGCGAGCCCGTCACCGTGTTGGCGGCACCCAGAAAGTGAAGCTTCATCGAGTCTCCCAAGGTCTTGTGGTGGAGCCCAGCCCTGGGCCCTGCATCAGGGTCAGCGCTCGTTCCGTTTTACTCCAATGTGGGGGCATGCGGCACCCCGACAATGCAGTCATGCAGATCAAGACCTCGCCCCGGATCGGGCTGGCCGCAGCCCTGATCACGGTGACGGTCTGGACCGGCTTCATCGTCATTGCCCGCGCGTCGGCCAGCCACACCCTCAACGCCTTTGACATCGCCTGGTGCCGCTTTTTGGGTGCCGGCATTTGCCTGCTGCCGGTGGGCATGTGGATGGCCCGTCAGGCGCGCGCAGAGGGCCGGGCCGTGAACGGCTGGCTGGGCCTGTCGCCCCTGCCCTTCAAGCAGACCGCCGTGATCGGCTGCATCGCGGGGCTGGGCTACTCGATGTTTGCCTATACCGGCTTTTTCTTCGCGCCAGCGGGCCACGCCAGTGTGTTGATGCCCGGCAGCCTGCCGCTGTGGACGGCGCTGCTGAGCGTGCTGTTGCTGGGCGAACGCCTGGGCCGCGCGCGCTGGGCGGCGCTGGCGCTCATCGTGGCGGGTGACTTGACCGTGGGCGGGGCCAGCCTGCTCAAGGCTTTTGACGGCGGCGAGGTGTGGAAGGGCGATGTGCTCTTCATGACGGCCGCGTTCACATGGGCGCTCTACACCGTGACTGCGCGGCGCTGGCGGCTGGACGCGGTGCAAGCCACCGCCGCGATCAGCGTGTTCTGCCTGCTGAGCTATGTGCCGCTCTATGGCCTGCTGGCGGCCAGCGGTGCGGTGGCCAGCAAGCTCAGCCTTGCGCCCTGGGGCGAGATTGCCGCCCAGATGCTGCTGCAAGGCATTGGCTCGGTGGTCATTTCGGGCATCAGCTTCACGGTGATGGTGCAGCACTACGGGCCTGTGCGCACCACCATGTTCACCTCCATCGTGCCCAGCTCGTCGGCCCTGGCGGCGGTGTTCTTTTTGGGCGAGCCGCTGGGCCTTAACCTGCTGCTGGGTCTGGCCCTGGTGACGGCGGGCATCTTGCTGGGCGTGTTGGCGGCGCGGCCTGCGGCCCCCAAAGAGGCGCCGCAATCCGCCGCTTGATCACGCCTTGCGAGACAATGTATTTGTAAATACAATAACTGCGTGGCGATCACCTATGACCCCGCCAAACGGGCGGAAACATTGGCAAACAGGGGCCTCGATTTTGAGGACGCTGTGCATGTGTTCAACGGCCCACATTTCGGGACCGAAGACCGCCGCAAGGACTATGGCGAAGCCCGAATGCTTTGTTTCGGCTGGCTCAATCAGCGCCTAGTGGTGGTGGGCTACACACCGCGAGGCCAAGACCGACATGTCTTCACCATGAGGAAAGCAAATGACCGCAAAAAAGCACTCATCGAACCCCTCATTCGGATCTGACTTTACCCGGGTGGACGCGCATGCCATCCAGCCAGAGGAGTACGACGAGCTCCCCGAGCTGACCGAGGAGATGCTAGCTCGCGGTACGGTCAACAAAGGCGGGCGTCCACGATCACCCAACCCCAAGCGTTTGATTTCGATTCGATTGACTGAAGACGTCATTGAGCGCTGGCGCGCCACCGGGCCGGGCTGGCAGACGCGAATGGCCGAGAAGCTGACGCGGGTTGCGCCAAGATAGCTCGGAACCCCGAGCCGCTAGAACAAACCCACCACCCGGCCGTCTTCGTCGATGTCAATCCGCTCGGCGCTGGGCACCGC
>CAZRRW010000073.1:0-11424 GCA_964602505.1 uncultured Burkholderiaceae bacterium | reverse complement strand
GAGTCCAGGATTGTGATTCCTGTTGTCGTGGGTTCGAGTCCCATCAGCCACCCCAACGACACCCCCAACATCCCACCCGTGAACTCACGGGCCCGGGTTCAGCCCAGCCCAACTTCGCATGCGCGGCAGATCGACCAGCCGTCCATGGCTGATCACGTGCCTGGGCGGCTCATGAAAGCGCAGCGCCTCCACCACGTCGGGCTGCCCATGCACCAGCAGGTTGGCCACAGCGCCCGGGTGCAAGCCAAAGTCGGCCACATTCATGGCCCGCGCCGCATTGACAGTCACCATGTCGAACACGGCCTCAATGCCGGATCGAGTGGTCATCCACAACAGGTGTGAGGCCAGAAAGGCCACCTCCATCATGTTGTTGCGACCGAAGGGGTAGTACGCATCGGAGATGTCGTCCTGGCCCAGGGCGACGTTGACACCGTCTTTCAGCAGCTCGCCCACGCGGGCGTGCAGCGGCCCGGTGTGCGGGTCGCTCACCACAGACACCCCAGCTTGCCGCAGCGTGCCTGCCAGGCGGTGGAGGTATGGCTCGGGGTACAGCGCCATGGCACGGCAGTGGTGGGCAAGTGTGCGCCCCTGATACCCCCGCGCAATGGCCTCGACTGCCATCATCTCCAGGGTGCGCAGCGTTGCATCGCCCGCATCGTCCAGCGGCATGGACACGTCCTTGTCGAACTCCGCAGCGATGTCGAAGCAGATGCGCACATGCTCCTGGGCCTGCGCATCGGTGTACTCGATACACGGAATCCCGCCCACCACATCGGCGCCCATCTCCATCGCGGCGCGCATCAGGTCCTGCGTTCCAGCGTCGCGAAGGATGCCATCCTGGGCGAAGGCGGTCACCTGCAGATCGACGATGCCGCGGAACTCTTCTCGAACCGCCAACAGGGCCTGCACCCCCTTGAGCCCGATCTTGCTGTCCACATCGGCCAGGGCACGGATATGCAGGTTGCCGTAGACGGCTGCCAACGCGGTGGCACGGCTTGGCCAGGCAGTGACTCCCCTACGGCTGCAATCCGGCCGTCCTTGATGCCGATATCAACTTCCCGCTGGGGCTTTGCCCGCAGGACGGCCCTGCGCAGCAGGAGGTCGAAGTCGGCTGACATGCTGCCCAGTCGCCGATGCGGCCCTACTTGGCCGCCGGAGCCGCCGGGGTGCCAGCCTTGCCGATGTCGGCGCCTGCTTCCGCCGTACCACTGAGCACCTTGCCCTTGAGGACCTCGACCTTGTAGCGTCGCTTGAGGGCCGCAAAGTAGGCCTGAACCTCGGCATTGGTCCACCACTGCACCACCTGCTGTTGAGCCCCCTGCTCCAGCATGTTCTGCGCGGCCGCGTCGGGCCCCTGCTCCTTGGGCAGCAGCTTGTTGACCCGCACCACGGCGTATCCGGCCGACCCCAGATCGACGCCGGTCCACGCGGGCAGCTGAGCGCCATCCACCCGCAAGGCCGCACGCACCAGCGCCTCGGGCAAGCCGCGGTCGTTGCGTGCCGCCACCGCAGGCTGCCCCAGCTTGGCACCGGAGGCGTCCTTGCGCCACTCGGCCAGCTTCGCCTTGCCCTCGGCGCGGGCCAGTTCGGCCGCCTTGTCGCTGATGAGCAGCTCCTTGACCCGGTCTTTCACCTCGGCCAGAGGCAGGGTGCGCGCTGGCGCGTACTCGACCACGCGGCCAGACGCCAGCTGGTTGGGGCCGATCTCGACTGCACGGATGTTCTTCTTGTCGCGGGTGGATTCAGGCGCGAACAGGGCAGCCAGAAAGCTCGGGCTGCCAAGCGGCCCCTTGATGGGGTTGCCGTTGGTGTCGCGCACGGGGGTGCGGGTCACGTTGTCGGCCGTCTGCAGCTGCAACTGGAACTTCGCGGCGGGCCCGCTCAGGCCGTCCGCCTGCTCGTATACCGTGTTGCTGAAGGCTTCGGCCGTCTCCGCAAACTTCCGCTGCGCCAGCTGCTTGGCCAACAGCGCCTCAATCTCCTTGCGGCTGGCATCAAAGCTGGGCTTCTGTGCGCCACGCACAGCCACCAACTGGATGATGTGAAAGCCAAAGTCACTCTCCACCACCGGGCTGATCTCGCCCTCCTTCATGCTGAACACCGCGTCGTCAAAGGGCTTGACCATGGCGCCACGTCCGAAGAAGTCCAGGTCACCGCCTTTGCTGGCTGAGCCTGGGTCCTGCGAGTTCTTGCGTGCCAGTTCTGCAAACTGGGCAGGCGACTTCCTGGCCTGCGCGGCCAACTCCTCGGCCCGGGCCTTGGCCTTCGCCTTGACATCGGCGCTGGCGCCCTGTGGCACCGTGATCAGGATATGGCTGGCGCGGCGCTGCTCGTTGCCGCCAAACTGCGCGCTGTTCTGCTCGAAGTAGCTGCGCGCATCGGCCTCGGGCACGGTGATCGACTTGCGGATCGTGTCGAGATCGAGCACGAGGTACTCGATCTTGGCGCGCTCGGGGGCCGCAAAGCGGGTGGCGTTGGCCTGGTAGTACGCCTCGATGTCGGCGTCATTCACGGCGACCTTGCTGGTGAAGTCGCGCGGCGAAATGATCTGGAACTGCACCTCGCGGCGCTCCAGAAAGGTGTCGACCGCGCGCCCGGTGAGGGCCTTCGAGACGGCTGCCGTCTCGACGATGCCAGCCACCACCTGCCGCGCATTCAACTCGTTGCGCAGGCGCTCCTCAAAGCCGGCCGGCGTCAGGCCCTGTGCGCCCACCAGCTGCTTGTAGCGCTCAACGTCGATGGTCCCGTCGGGACGGCGCAAGGCCGCCACGGCAGGCACCGACAGCAGCTCCTGCTGCAGCTTGGCGTCCGTCACCTTCACGCCCATGCGATCGCTGGCAGCCTGAAGCATGCGCTCGCGCACCAGACGATCCAGCGTGGCCTCGCGCACCAAGTCGGAGTCACCGATCTTCGGGTCCAAGTCGGGCATGTCGCGCCGCAGCCGATCCATCTCCTCCTTGTGCAGGGCCTCCCACTCCGGCTTCAGCACCTCGCGCCCATCCACCCGGGCCACCACGTCGCCCTTCTCGTTGAAGCGGCTGTAGCCCTCGATGCCGAACAGCACGAATGAGGGAAACACCAGCAGAAACAGCACAAACTGCATCACGCGGGTGTGTTTGCGAACGAAATCGAACATGTCGGTACCGGATGGAGTGGGCGGACGCCTTGGGAGCTGCCCCTGGGCGGTCGCCCAAAAGCAATCGGCCTCCGCTTTGGAGGCCGACGCCGATTTTATGCAAGCGGGTGGTGGGTGCTGACGGGATCGAACCGCCGACCTACGCCTTGTAAGGGCGCCGCTCTGCCAGCTGAGCTAAGCACCCCGCGAGGGCCTCAGGGCGAGGCCATGACGTGCACAACGCTCAGTTCAGGGCGTCCTTGAGAGCCTTGCCCGGGCGGAACTTGGGCACCCGTGCCGCCTTGATCTTGATGGCGGCTCCGGTGCGGGGGTTGCGGCCGGTACGCGCAGCGCGTTTGCCGGCTGCAAAGGTGCCAAACCCCACGAGGGATACCGAGTTGCCCTTGCGCAGGGTCGTCTTCACGCCGTTGATCAGTGCGTCCACGGCACGGGTGGCGGCCGCTTTGGAGATGTCGGCATGCTTGGCGATGTATTCGATGAGTTCCGTCTTGTTCAAAGGTGATCCCCTAGGCAAATGATGATCGTCCGTACGTCCTCGACAACCGGCCAGGGCCGGGCAATCGACAGAAAGGGCCTGAAGGCGCTCAAAGCAGCCAGGCTTGTGGGCCGTACGTCCTTGCCAACCACCTGCCTGCCAGCCATGCCGTCAGACCGAGGGGCGATTAGACGCCCCGCTTTCAAACCGTGTCAATACCGCTGTGGCGCACCCCGCCAGCAGCGTGAACGGGGGCAAATTGTAGGCATGGGCCAGGTGCGCCCGGCGTGCCCATGCAGGTCACGCCCGCGCTACAGCGGCGGCGATGGCGCGGCCCAGGTCAGTGGTGCCCGCGGTGCCCCCGAGGTCGGGCGTCAGCGGCGCGTCCTTGCCCGCCGCCAACACCCGCTCGATGGCGCGCAGCATGGCGTCGTGCGCCTCCTTGTGGCCCAGAAACTCCAGCATCATGGCGGCGCTCCAGATCTGGCCAATCGGGTTGGCGATGCCCTTGCCTGCGATGTCGGGGGCCGAGCCGTGAACCGGCTCGAACAGGCTGGGGAACTTCCGCTCGGGGTTCAGGTTGGCACTTGGCGCAATGGCAATGGTGCCAGTGCAGGCAGGCCCAAGGTCGCTCAGGATGTCGCCAAACAGGTTGCTCGCCACCACCACGTCAAAGTGCGTCGGGCGCTGCACGAAATGCGCAGTCAGGATGTCGATGTGGAACTTGTCAACGGCGACCTGCGGGTAGTGCCCGGCCATGGCGGCGACGCGCTCGTCCCAGTAGGGCATGGAGATCGAAATGCCGTTGCTCTTGGTGGCGCTGGTCAGCTTCCTGCGAGGGAGCTGATTCGCCAGCTCAAACGCGAACCTGAGCACGCGGTCCACCCCCACCCGGGTGAATACCGACTCCTGCAGCACCACCTCGCGCTCGGTGCCCTCGAAGATGCGCCCACCCACCGACGAGTACTCGCCCTCGGTGTTCTCGCGCACGATGTAGTAGTCGATCTCGCCCGGGGCATAGGGGCTGCCATCGCGCTTGACAATGGGCGCCCGCACGCCAGGCATCAGGCGCGCCGGGCGCAGGTTGATGTACTGGTCGAACTCGCGGCGGAACTTGAGCAGGCTGCCCCACAGGCTCACATGGTCGGGCACCGTGGCTGGCCAGCCCACCGCCCCGTAGAAGATGGCCTCGTGCCCACCAATCTGGTCCTTCCAGTCGGGCGGCATCATCTCGCCGTGCTTGGCGTAGTAGTCGCAGTTGGCAAAGTCAAAGGTGTCCAGCTGCAGGTCAATGCCAAAGCGGGCGGCGGCGGCCTCGAGTGCCCGCACGCCCTCCGGCATGGTCTCCTTGCCAATGCCGTCTCCAGCAATGACGGCGATCCGGTGTTTGCTCATGAACTCTCCATGGAAGTTGAGGGATTGAAGGGGCCAAGAAAGCCTTGCAACTCCTGCAGCAGCGCGTGGGGCTGTTCCTCGGCGATGTAGTGGCCGCAGGCCAGGGCACGCCCGGTGGCGCACTCGGCGCGCTCGGCCCACAGGGCCAGCACGTCAAAGCAGCGCTCCACCGCACCGTGCTCGGCCCACAGCACGCGGGTTGGCTGCGTCACCCGGCGGCCAGCCGCCAGGTCTGCACGGTCGTGCTCCAGATCGATGCCCGCACTGGCGCGGTAGTCCTCGCAGATGGCATGCACCGCACCGGGCACCTGGATGCACCGTTCGTACTCCGCGAGGGCCTCCGGATGAAACACGCCCAGCCCGCCGTGGCGCGAGCCCATCAGTCGCCGCAGGTGGCCTACCGGGTCGCGCTCGATCAGGGCTTCAGGCAGCGGCGCTGGCTGGATGAAGAAGAACCAGTGCCAGTAGGCCTGTGCAAAGGCCATGGACGTGTGCTGATACATGCCCAGCGTGGGAGCGATGTCCAGCAGCACAAGCCGCGATACCGCGTCGGGGTGGTCTACCGCCAGCCGGTGGGCAACGCGCGCGCCACGGTCGTGCGCACACACGGCAAAGCGTTCGTGGCCCGCTGTGCGCATCACAACCAGCGCGTCCTGCGCCATCACGCGTTTGCTGTAGTTCGCATGCGCCACACCGCCCGGCGGCCTGGTCGAGTCGCCATAGCCTCGCAGGTCCATCAGCACCACGTCGTGCGTGGCCAGCATGGCGGGCGCGACCCGGTGCCACATCGCCTGGGTCTGCGGATGGCCGTGCAGCATCAGCAGCCCAGGCTTGCCCTGCCCCTCGGGATGGCGGCTTGTCACCACCTCGACGCCAGGGGCCACCTCCACCACGCGGCGGACAAAGCCGGGCAGCAGAGCAGCGAAGCCCTCGGCCGCAGGTGACAGTGCGCGGTTCATGGCAGGTGCTGCTGGGCCGCTGGCGCCCCTGGCCTTACCCGTTATGAGGAGGGCGCGCCCGAAGGCGCACGGATGACCAGCACCACCGCCCCGGCCACGATGGCCATGCCCAGCAGGGTGGTCCATGGCAAAGGCTCAGCAAACAGCCACCACCCCAGCAAGGCGGTGCATGGCGGCACCAGATACATCAGGCTGGTCACCTGGGTGGCTGCGCCCCGCTGGATCAGCAGAAACAGCAGCGAGCTGCCCCCCAGGGTGAGCCCCAGCACCGACCAGGCCATGGCACCCCAGAACTCGGCCGTCGGCGTGATGTACAGGCCCAGGCCAGCAAACTCCCACACCGCCAAGGGCAGCGACACCACCAGGGCCGCCGCCAACTGCACCGCATTGCCAAAGCGCACGTCCACCGGCTCGCAGAAGCGCTTCTGGTACAGCGTCCCCGCCGTGATGGACAACAGGGCCACCACCGCAAAGGTCACGCTGGCGGGCCCCAGCAGCCCCGCGCCCAGCTTGGGCCAGAGCACCAGCACCAGGCCCCCGAACCCCATGGCCAGGCCGAGCCACTGACGCGCGGAGACCAACTGCCCCATGGCCGCAATCAGCACCGCCGTGAGCACCGGCTGCAAACCAACGATCAGCGCCGACACCCCGGCGCCCATGCCCAGCTTGACAGCGGCCCACACCCCACCCAGATAGCCAGCATGCATCAACACGCCGGTCACCGCGAGGTGCTTCCACTGGCCCGGCCCCAGGCGCCACGCCACCCGGGCCAGCCACACCCACAGCGCGAAACAGGCAATGGACAAGGCAAACCGGATGGACAGAAAGCCCATGGGCGGTGCATGGGGCATGCCGTAGCGGGCCACCACAAACCCGGTGCTCCAGATGAGCACGAACACCGCTGGCATGGCAGCCAGCCAGGGAGAAACCGCCGCGCGCGAAGCCACGCTCAAGGCTGCCAGTCAGGCCGCACCAGGGTCAGTCGGTCTTGGCCCGAATTTCGGGCCAGGCCTTCTGCAGGTAATACACCATGGACCACACCGTGAGGATGGTGGCCGCGTAGATCAGCCAGGTGCCCCAAACGCCCGTGTCGATCAGGCCGAACAGCATGCCGTCAAACAGCAGGAAGGGAATGGCCACCATCTGCACCACCGTCTTGAGCTTGCCCAGCATGTGCACGGCCACGCTGCGGCGCGCGCCGATCTCGGCCATCCATTCACGCAACGCCGAAATGGCGATCTCGCGGCCGACGATGACCAGCGCAATCAGCGCCGTGACGCGCGACAACTGCACCAGCACCAGCAGCGACGCACACACCAGGAACTTGTCGGCTACCGGGTCCAGGAAGGCGCCGAAGCGCGACATCTGGTTGAGCTTGCGCGCCAGATAGCCGTCCAGCCAGTCGGTCAGCGCAAAGGCCACAAACAGCACAGTGGCCACCAGGTTGCGCGTCGGGCCGTCAAACCCCCAGTGGGCCGGCATGTAGAACACGCCGACGATGAGCGGTATGGCCGCGATACGGGCCAATGTCAGCAGCGTCGGAAGTGTCCACATCCGGCTCATTGTGCCGGAGGGTTCGGGTCAGTTGCCCGCTGCCTCGGCCAGCGTGCGCAACTGGAAGCGCTTGTCCTCGTTGTAGAGGAAGACCTCGCTGAAGCGCCAGGGCTGCGGCAGGTTGGCCACCGGGCCAAAGTTGCCCACCCGGCGCACGGCAGCCACCGCCGCCGGTGCCAGGGCCGGGTCGGTGGTGGGCGTGCGCATGATCGACACGTTGCGCACGCTCCCGTCGGCATTGAGTTCCACCTCGATCACCGGGATGGCGTACACCGGGTCGGGCACTCGGGTGTCGTAGGTGGCCCCGGGGTTGGCCTCGGTGATCAGGCGGGCGGCGCGGAAGCGGTAGGCGGTCCAGTCGGTCACAGGCGGCAGGGCTCGTTGGGTGGGGCCCGCAGCGGCAGGCATCGGGGTGGCGGATGGCGGAGGCAGGCTGGCCGTGGGGGCCGGGGCTGGCGCTGGCGCTGGCGCTGGCCGCAGGTCTGGCACCGCGGCGCAGCCGGCCATGAACAGGCCACTGGCCATGGCCATCACCGCCAGGGTGCGACGGGCGGCAAGCCCGGCGGCACGGGTGTCGGGGTGGGTGTCAGTGCAATGCACGATAGATCTCCTCCGCAAGGTCTTTTGAAATGCCTTCGACGGAGCTCAAGTCTTGCACACTGGCCGCCGCCACTCCGCGGATGCCGCCAAAGCGCTGCAGCAGGCGGGCGCGCTTGCGCGGCCCCACCCCAGGGATGTCCTCCAGCTTCGAGCCGCCGGTTCGCACGCTGGCCCGCTTGGCCCGCATGCCGGTGATGGCGAAGCGGTGCGCCTCGTCGCGGATCTGCGCCACCAGCATCAAGGCCGCCGAGTCGGCCCCCAGGTAGACCTTGTCGCGCCCGTCGGCAAACACCAGCTCTTCCAGGCCCACCTTGCGGCCTTCGCCTTTCTCCACACCCACGATGAGCTCCAGCGGCAGGCCCAGCTCGGCAAACACCTCCCGCGCCATGCTCACCTGACCCTTGCCGCCGTCCACCAGCACCAGGTCGGGCAGCACCGCCGCCGCCGTCAGGCGAGAGGCATCCCCGCCGTCCTGCAGCTGCTGGCGGCGCGCCTCGGCCACCTTGGCATAGCGGCGGGTCAGCACCTGGCGCATCGCGGCGTAGTCATCGCCGGCCTCGATGGTGGTGCCCACGCCATCGATGTTGTAGCGGCGGTATTCGCTGTGCTGCATCTGGTGGTGGTGAAACACCACGCAGCTTGCCTGGGTGGCCTCGCCTGCGGTGTGGCTGATGTCGAAACACTCGATACGAAAGGTGTCGAGCTCCCGCACCTCAAGCCCCAGGGCGTCCACCAGGGCGCGGGTGCGGGCCTGCTGCGACCCCTCCTCGGCCAGCAGGCGTGCCAGCGCCAGGTCAGCCCCCTTGAGGGCCATCTCCAGCCAGATGCGCCGCTGCTCTCGAGGCTGGCTCACCAGGTTGCACTTGGTGCCGGCATGGGCCATCAGCACCTGCAGGACGTCCTTGTCCACCGCCTCACTGACCACCAGCACCTGCGGCAGCGGCGCGGCCAGGTAGTGCTGGGC
The DNA here is from genome assembly GCA_964602505.1 of uncultured Burkholderiaceae bacterium. Lineage (GTDB taxonomy): Bacteria > Pseudomonadota > Gammaproteobacteria > Burkholderiales > Burkholderiaceae_C > CAZRRW01. The sequence goes on along the minus strand of CAZRRW010000073.1, from coordinate 2,341 downwards.
CACAAAGGCCTCCAGCACCTCAGCAGCGTCAGCCTCCTGGCCACCCGCGGCGGCATGCGCCGGGAAGTAGGCCCGGTCGCCCAGGTGCCGCCCACCGCGCACCATGGCCAGGTTCACGCAGGCCCGCCCACCCTGCACCCGCACCGCCACGATGTCCACGTCGCGGTCATCGCCCGTTTCCATGGCCTGCTGGTGCAGCACCTTGGACAGGGCCGAGATCTGATTGCGGGCCTCGGCCGCCTGCTCAAACCGCAGCGCCTCGGCGTGCGCCAGCATGCGCTGCTCAAGCCCACGCAGCACCTCGCCGGTGTCGCCGTGCAGGAAGCGCATGGCATTGGCCACGTCAGCGGCGTAGTCGGCCTCGGCAATGTGGCCCACACACGGCCCGCTGCAGCGCTTGATCTGGTACAGCAGGCAGGGGCGGGAGCGGTTGGCATAGACCGTGTCTTCACAGGTGCGCAGGCGAAACACCTTCTGCAGCAGCTCAATCGACTCCTTGACCGCCCAGGCACTCGGGAAGGGGCCAAAGTAGCGGTGGCGCTTGTCCACCGCCCCGCGGTAGTAGGCCACCCGGGGGAAGCGGTCGGCCGCCGTCCGCGCGCTGCTGGCCCCAGCCGCCGCCGCGCCCGTGATCTTCAGGTAGGGGTAGCTCTTGTCGTCCTTGAACAAGATGTTGAACCGCGGGTTCAGCGTCTTGATGAGGTTGTTCTCCAGCAGCAGGGCCTCGGCCTCGCTGCGGGTGATCGTGGTATCCAGCCGCGCGATGCGGCTGACCATGTGGCTGGTGCGCGAGTTGTGCGCCTTCTGGAAGTAGCTGGACACGCGCTTCTTCAGGTCGCGCGCCTTGCCCACATACAGCAGCGTGTCCTTGGCGTCGAAGTAGCGGTACACCCCGGGCAGGTGCGGCAGCGCAGCCACCAGGGCCAGCAACTGTTCGCGGGCCTCGTCCCCCGGCTCGGGGGCGTCGGGCGTCTGCGCGGGCTCGGCAGCGCGTGTGTTCATTCCTAAACTGTACCGATGGACTTTGCCGCCAGCGCCCGCCCCCGGTTGTGGGATGTGTTCTGCCGTGTCGTCGACAACCACGGCGACATCGGCGTGTGCTGGCGCCTGGCCAGCCAGCTGGCCCAGCGCGGCCAACTGGTGCGGCTGTGGGTGGACGACCCCAGCGCCCTGTACTGGATGGCCCCCGGTGCGCTGGAGGGCACGGCCGATGAATCCGACAACCTGAGCGTGCTGCGCTGGAGCGGCGAGGCCAGCCCGGGCCCGGCCAACGCGCAGGCGGACCTCACCGAGCCCGGTGACGTGGTGGTCGAGGCCTTTGGCTGCAATCCGCCAGATGGCTTTGTCGCCCGCATGGCCGCACGGCCGGCGTCTGGCGGGGCAGCGCCCGTCTGGATCAACCTTGAGTACCTGAGTGCCGAGCCCTATGTCGAGCGAAGCCATGGCCTCCCCTCCCCGGTGTCCAGCGGCCCCGGTGCGGGGCTGGTCAAGACCTTCTTCTTCCCCGGCTTCACCCCGCGCACGGGTGGGGTGTTGCAGGGCTTTGCGGCGGGTGCCGAGGCCCCCAGGCCCCATGCATCCGGTGCTGCCCGTCAGATCAGTCTCTTCTGCTACCAATCCGCCCCAGTGGCGGATTTCATGCGCACCTTGGCCGCTGCGGTGCCCACCACCGGCCCGCTGCACCTGCAGGTGTGCACCGGTCAGCCCGCCGCTGCGGTGGGCGAGGCACTGGGGTTCGACGCCTTCCCCGGCACGGTGGTGGAACAGGACAGCGTGACCACCGAGTTCCTGCCGCCGCTGACCCAGGTGGCCTACGACCAACTGCTGGCCCGCTGCGACCTGAACCTCGTGCGCGGCGAAGACTCCTGGGTGCGTGCCCAGCTGGCCGGCAAGCCCTTTGTGTGGCAACCCTATGTGCAGGCCGACGGTGCCCACCTGCACAAGCTCGACGCCTTCCTGACGCTCAGTGGCCTGGCGGGCACACCCTGCGGCCAGGCCATGCAGGGCTGGAGCCGGGGCCAGGCGCCCAGCCCCAGCGGGTTGGCGGCCCTGCTGGCGCCTGAGGCCGCCGCAGCCTGCGGCAAGTGGCAGCGGGCATTGGCAGGGCAGCCCGACCTGGCCACCCGCCTGCTGGCCCAGGTGGCCCGCCAGGCCGCGCCGTCGCTGCCAGGGCATGCCGCCAAAGGCACTGGCGGCTAAAATCTTGGGCTTTGCCCACATCGGGCCAGCCAGCGGCCCCGCCGCCCTCGATTCACTTGCGGCCCTGCCGCCAAACGACCCAACGCTCCCATGAAAATCGCTCAAGAAATCCGCGCCGGCAACGTGATCATGCAAGGGGGCA
>CAZRRW010000072.1:0-11501 GCA_964602505.1 uncultured Burkholderiaceae bacterium | reverse complement strand
ACTGGCCACATCCTGACCATTGAGGATCCGGTCGAGTTTCTGTTCACCAACAAGAAGTCCGTGGTCAACCAGCGCGAGATCGGCTCCGACGCGGACAGCCTGCACACCGCCCTGAAGAATGCCCTGAGGCAGGCCCCTGACATGATCCTGATCGGCGAGATCCGGGATCGCGAGACCATGACCGCCGCGCTGGCGTACGCCCAGTCGGGACACCTGTGCCTGGCCACCATGCACGCCAACAACTCCTACCAGGCGCTCAACCGCATCCTCAGCTTCTATCCCCTGGAGGCACGCGCCGCCCTGCTCACCGACCTGTCCAGTGGCTTGAAGGCCATCGTGTCGCAGCGCCTGCTGCGCGGCAAGGAAGGTGGCCGTGTGCCTGCGGTGGAGGTGATGCTCAACAGCAAGCTGATTGCCGAGTTGATCGAGAAAGGCGAGTTCAGCGAGATCCGCGAGTCGATGGAGAAGTCCATGTCCGAGGGCTCGCAGACCTTCGAGATGGATATCGCCCGCCTGATCGCCGAGGGCCGAATCACACGCGATGAAGGCGTCACCTACGCCGACTCGCCCACCAACCTGCTGTGGCGCCTGCAGAACGACTTTGCCAAGGCCAACGCCCCGGTGGAGGAAGAGCCTGAGGACGACGGCCCGTCTTTCACCGAGATCACGCTGGACGTCAAACAGGGCTGAGCCGCCGGATGCAAACCCTGTCTTTGCTGGAAGACCTGATCTCGCGCCGCTCGGTCACACCGGACGACGCGGGCTGCCAGGCGGTCTTGACGGCCCGCCTGGCGGCGCTTGGCTTTGCATGCGAGCCCCTGGACGCCGGCCCGGACAGCTTTCGCGTGAAAAACCTGTGGGCCAAGCGCGCAGGCGCTGGCCCTGGGGCCCGTACCCTGGTGTTCGCAGGCCATACCGACGTGGTGCCCACCGGGCCGCTGAACCAGTGGTTCAGTGACCCGTTTGTGCCAACTCACCGGGATGGCAAGCTCTATGGCCGCGGTGCTGCCGACATGAAGACCAGCCTTGCTGCCATGGTGGTGGCTGTGGAAGAGTTTCTGGCCGCCAACCCAAACCCCAGACACGCCATCGCCTTCCTGCTTACCAGTGACGAAGAAGGCCCCTCGATCGACGGCACCAAGGCCGTGGTCGAACACCTCAAGGCCCGGGATGAGCGTCTGGACTGGTGCATCGTGGGTGAGCCCACCTCGGTGGACCGGCTGGGCGACATGATCAAGAACGGCCGACGGGGCACGCTTTCGGGCAAGCTCACCGTCCGGGGCATCCAGGGCCATATTGCCTATCCGCAGCTGGCCCGAAACCCCATCCACCAACTGGCCCCAGCGCTGGCAGCACTGGTGGCTGAGCACTGGGACAGTGGCAACGAGTTCTTCCTGCCCACCAGTTGGCAGGTCTCCAACGTCCATGGGGGTACCGGTGCCAGCAACGTGATCCCCGGCGAGGTGGTGGTGGACTTCAACTTCCGCTTTTCCACCGAATCGACACCAGAGCAGCTCAAGGCCCGAGTGCATGGACTGCTGGACGCGCATGGCCTGATCTACGAGTTGGCCTGGACCTTGGGCGGCCTGCCCTTCATCACCCCGCCCGGTGATCTGGTTCATGCCCTGTCGACCGCCATCCAGGCAGAAACCGGGGTGACCACCGAGCTGTCCACCACCGGCGGCACCAGCGACGGGCGCTTCATCGCGCAGATCTGCCCTCAGGTGGTGGAGTTCGGCCCGCGCAATGCGAGCATCCACAAGATCGACGAGCACGTGGCGGTGGCCGAGATTGAGCCTCTGAAAAACATTTACCGGCGCGTGCTGGAACACCTGGTCGCGTGACGGCACAAGAGCCCGCTACCGTGGCCGATTGGGTGGCCCGCGCAGAGGCTGCCCTCGTGCATGCGGAAGTGAGCTTTGGCCAGGGCACCACCAATGCACATGACGAGGCAGCCTGGCTGGTGCTGCATGCGGCAGGCCTGCCTTTGGACGAGGCCAACTGGTCACTTCGGCTTGGCGCCCAGCAGGCCAACGCAGTTCAAGCCCTGCTGGCCCAACGCATCCGCACCCGCAAGCCCTTGGCCTATCTGACGGGCGAGGCTTGGCTTCAGGGCGTGCCCTTCTTCATCGACGAGCGCAGCATCGTGCCTCGCAGCCTGATCGCTGAGCTGGTGGCCGATGCGGTTCCTGGCCTGGAAGGCAACGGTGTGCTGGACGTCTGGCTCGCTCCTGATACCCGACGGGCGCTGGATCTGTGTACCGGCAACGGCAGCCTCGCGGTGTTGGCGGCCATGGCCTGGCCCGAGGTCTGTGTGGACGCCACCGACCTGAGTGCGGACGCCCTGATGGTGGCGCAACGCAACGTGGCGCGCCACGGCCTAGCGGGGCGCATCGCCCTGCACCAGGGGGACCTGTTCGAGCCGCTGGCAAGCCTTGGCGGCAGGCCCTACGACCTGATCCTTTGCAACCCGCCGTATGTCAACGCCCAGAGCATGGCGGCCCTGCCACACGAGTTTCTGGCCGAGCCGGCCCTGGCGCTCAGCGGCAACCTGATGCCCGGTACCACAGACGGCATGGATCTGGTGCGCCGCATCGTCGCCGAAGCAGCCCACCATTTGGGCCCCCAGGGCGTGCTGGTGCTGGAGATCGGGCACGAACGCGCGCACTTTGAAGCGGCCTTCCCGCGCCTTGAAGCGGCCTGGTTGCCCACCAGCATGGGCGATGACCAGGTGCTGCTGCTCACCCGGGAGGCGCTACTCGCTGGTTGATGCTGGCTAAAGCGCCCCAGGCAGGTGCTGCGCCAGAAAGTCGAACACTGCGCGGATGCGCTTGCTGGTGCGTATCTCGCGGTGCACCACCAGCCACACCGGGATGGGCGGCAGGTTGAGCTGGGGCAGGATGGGCAGCACGTCCGGGTCGGTGCGGATGCGGTAGTCAGCCACAAAGCCAATGCCCATGCCCTGTCGTACCGCCTCCCAGTAGGCGCTCAGGTCGCGGGTGTGAAAGGCAAATGCCTCTGGCGGAAGTGCGGCGCCCCAGCGGGCAAAGCCCTGGATGACATCGCCGTCTGGGCCGTTGGCCAGCACATCGTGATGCAGCAGGTCGGGTGCCGTTTTTGGCGTACCGCGCCGACGCAAGTAGTCGCGGTGGGCGCAGGCGCTCAGTGTCACCTTGCCCACCCTCCGGGCCACCAGGGTGGACTGGTCGGGTTGCACCATGCGAATGGCAATGTCGGCCTCACGCCGCAGCAGGTTGCTGACTTCGTTGCTCACCACCAGGTCCACCACCACCTCGGGCAGGGCCAGCCGCATGCGCGCCAGCAGTGGGGGCAGCAGGGCGTGGGCCACTGGCTGGCTGACACTCAGGCGCACGATGCCGGTGGCCTGGCCTTGGGCACCGGCGGCCCGCGCCAGTTGGTCTGCCCCGGCCTGCATCTGACGTGCAGCCTCAGCCAACCGGACGGCTGCTTCCGTGGGCAGCAGCCCGCGGCCGGTGCGCTCAAACAGCACCAGCCCGAGCTGTGCCTCCAACTGCATCACCTGCCGCCCCACGGTGGGCTGGCTGCTGCCCAGCAACCGCGCGGCGCCCAGCAGACTGCCCTGCTCCAGCGCAGCCAGGAAAGGGGGCACCAAGGCCCAGTCGAAACCCGCCTTGACATCAGCCAGGGCGGTTTGGTTATTCATTTTTGAAACTCTGGTGTTGACTGATCGCCAATTGTGTTGTGCCTCACGCGTTCTGACAATCCCTCTCACACCAACCCGACCCACCCCTTTCAAGGAGCCTCGCATGCAAAGACGCAACTTCATCCGCCTGGCTGGCGGCGGCACCGTGGCTGCTGCCACGCTGGGCACCACGGCGCTTGCCACCGGCTGCAGCAGCCAAGGCAACCCCTACCCAGCCTAGGCGGTCGAGGCCTGGAACGGCCCCGGCACCGACCCACAAGCCGTGGCGGACCCGCGCCGATGGGCGGTGGCACACGCCATCACGGCGCCCAACCCCCACAACCTGCAGCCCTGGCTGGTGGACCTGCGCGAGCCCAATGTCATTACGCTGCATACCGACCCCGAGCGGGTGCTGCCCGAGACCGACCCCATGGGTCGGCAAATCCTGATCGGCCACGGTGCCTTCCTCGAACTGCTGGTCATCGCCCTGGCTGAACGTGGCCTGAGCGCCGACGTGAAGCTCTGGCCCAACGGCGAACTGAACGAGAAGCTGGCGGACTGGCGCGCCCAGGCTGCTGGGCGCCCTATCGCCAGGCTGACCCTCTCACCAGGCGCCAGCAAGGACCCGCTGTTCGCGCAGATCCTGCGCCGCCACACCCCGAAGAGCGACTTTGACGCCAGCCGGCCGGTGGCCCCCGCGGCGCTGTCGGCCCTGGTGGCCGCCGCGCCCGGCATGGCCGTCAAGATTGCTGGCACGGTGGATGCGGCCCGTCTGCCCGCGCTACGAACCCTGTGCGTGGAGTCGGCCAAGGTGGAGGTGGGCACCCCGCACACGATGATGGAGAGCATCCACCTCCTGCGGGTGGGGCCCAGCGAAATCCTGCGGCACCGGGATGGCATCTCCATCATGAGCCCCTTTGTCCGCACGCTCAGCGCCTTGGGCCTGTTTGACCGCAGCAGTGCGCCGCCAGTGGGCAGCACCGCCTACAAGACAGCCATGCAGCGTTTTGAAGGCCACAGCAACACCGCCATGGGCTTTGTGTGGATGTCCACCCCTGGCAACACCCGGGCGCAGCAGGTGCAGGCGGGCCGCGCCTATGTGCGAATGCAGCTCAAGGCCACGGAGATCGGGCTGGGCGTGCACCCCATGAGCCAGGCTCTGCAAGAATTCAAGGAAATGCAGCCGCTGTATGCCCAGGCGCACCAGCTGCTGATTGGCAAGGCGGCTCCATCCACCGCTGCCGACGAGACGGTACAGATGTTCTGCCGCCTTGGCCATCTGCCCGGCACCGAGGTAGCACCCGCCACCCCGCGCCGCCCCATCAACGCCTTCTACACAACCTGAACCTGGCTGACCCAATGTGGAAGGCCACCTCCTTCCGCAGTGATCACGCTTTCCAACCTCACCCTGCGCCGCGGTGCCAAAGTGGTGCTCGACCGCGCCACCGCCACCCTCAACCCAGGCGAAAAAGTGGGCCTGGTGGGGCGCAACGGGGCGGGCAAGTCCAGCCTGTTTGCCCTGCTGACGGGCGACCTGCACGCCGACGCGGGCGATGCCCTCATGCCCCCGGCCTGGCGCGAGCCTGGCGGGATGGCCACGGTGGCCCAGCACATGCCCGAAACGACCGACAGCGCGACCCAGTTTGTGATCGAGGGCGACGGGCGCCTGATGGCGGCCGAAGCAGGGCTGGCCGCGGCCGAAGTGGCTTTTGAGGCGGCCCCCAGCGACGACGCGGCCGGTGAGGCCCTGGCCCACGCCCACCAGCGCGTGGCCGACGCTGGCGGCTTTGATGCACGGGCCCGTGCGCAGTCCTTGATCCTGGGCCTGGGCTTCAAGCCCGACGAGCTGGAGCGCCCGGTCAACAGTTTCTCCGGCGGCTGGCGCATGCGCTTGCAGCTGGCACGCGCGCTGATGGCGCCAAGCGAGCTGCTGCTGCTCGACGAACCCACCAACCACCTCGATCTGGATGCCCTGGTGTGGCTGGAAGCTTGGCTCAAGCGCTACCCGGGCACACTCGTGGTCATCAGCCACGACCGCGAGTTTCTGGATGCGGTGACCCAGGTGACCCTGCATGTGGAACGCGCCACCCTGACCCGATATGGCGCCAACTACACCGGTTTTGAGGAGCTGCGCGCCGAGCGGCTGCGCTTGCAGCAGGCCGCCTTTGCCAAGCAGCAGGAGCACATGGCCCACCTGAAGAAGTTCATCACCCGCTTCAAGGCCAAGGCCAGCAAGGCCAAGCAGGCACAAAGCCGGGTGAAGGCGCTGGAGCGCATGGAGCGCATTGCCCCAGTGCTGGCCGAGGCCGACTTCCACTTTGAGTTTCGTGAACCGAAGAACGTGCCCAACCCCATGCTGGCCATGCAGGGGCTTGACTGTGGCTATGTGGTCGACGGCACTCCCAAGGCGATCGTGCGCCAGGTGTCGCGCTCCATCATGGCGGGCCAGCGCATTGGCGTGCTGGGAGCCAACGGCCAGGGCAAGTCCACCCTGGTCAAGACCATCGCGGGCGACCTCCCGGCCCTGGCGGGCCAGCTCACCCCAGGCAAGGATCTCAACATCGGCTACTTTGCCCAGCAAGAGCTGGACGTGCTGGCTGAAGACGACACCCCACTGCAGCACATGACCCGCTGGGCCCGAAAGCTGGGCGTCGCGGCGAAAGAGCAGGAGCTGCGAACCTTTCTGGGCAGCTTCCGGTTTGTGGACGACATGGTGCACCAGCGGGTGGGCACCATGAGCGGCGGCGAGAAGGCCCGCCTGGTGCTGGCCAGCCTGGTGTGGCAGCGGCCCAACCTGCTGCTGCTGGACGAACCCACCAACCACCTCGACCTGGCCACCCGAGAGGCCTTGTCGATGGCACTGAACAGTTTTGAAGGGGCGCTGCTGCTCGTCAGCCACGACCGCGCCCTGCTGCGCGAGGTGTGCGACGAGTTCTGGCTGGTGGCTGACGGGCAGCTCAAGCCTTTTGACGGCGACCTGGACGACTACCAGCAGTGGCTGAAAGAGCGCGAAAAGGCGAAACCGCAGGCGTCGTCGGCGCCGGCACCGAGCCCTGCCCCCAAGGCCAGCACCTTGCGCCCACCAGAGCCTGACCGCAAGGCCGCAGCGGCCGAGCGGCAACGCCTGGCCGATCTGCGCAAGCCCCACCTGGCCCAGCAAAAGCGGCTGGAAGCCAAGATGGAGCCGCTGCAAACCCGCAAGGCCGCCATCGACGCCACGCTGGCCAACCCTGCCACCTACGAGGCTGGCAGCACCACCGATGTGGCGGCCCTGCAAACCGAGCTGGCGGACCTGACCTACAAACTCGCCGAACTGGAAGCGGCCTGGCTAGAGGCGGAAGAGGCGATGGCCGCCACCACCTGATCGCTCAGCGCCCGCCGCTCACGTCCAGGATGGCACCCGTGGTGTAGGCCGCCGCGTCGGACATGAGCCACACCACGGCGGCGGCAATCTCGTCGGCCGTGCCGGGGCGCTGCATCGGGATGAGGCTAGCGCTCTGGTGCACGCGGTCTGGTGCGCCGCCGCTGGCGTGGATGTCGGTGTCGATGATGCCGGGGCGCAGGCCGTTGACGCGCACACCCTCCAGGGCCAGCTCTTTGGCCAGGCCCTTGGTGAAGGTGTCGATGGCGCCCTTGCTGGCCGCGTAGTCCACATACCAGCCCGGAGCGCCAATGCTGGCCGCCACCGAAGACATCATCACCATGGCGCCGCCCTGCCCTGCGTGCTTGGTTGACATGCGCTGAATGGCCTCGCGCGCCACCAAGAACTGCGAGACCACATTCACCCGGAACATGCGCTCAAGCCGGTTGACGGACATGGCGTCCACACGGCAGGCCACGTCCACCACCCCGGCGTTGTTGACCAGGCCCTTCAAGGGCAGGCCCAGCCTGGCGCACCAGGCGTCCACCTGCTCGAACAGACGCAGCACATCGGCCTCGTGCGACACGTCCGCCTGCACGGCAGTGGCCTGGCCACCTGCCCCGCTGATGGCGGCCACCACCTCGGCCGCAGCCAACGCGTTGCTGGCGTAGTTGACCACCACAGCCCAGCCGGCTTGCGCCAGCTGGCGGGCGCAGGCCGCACCAATGCCCCGGCTGGCGCCTGTGACCAGGCACACGCCCATGGGCGTTGGCACTTGCGCGGTCATCATGGTGGGAAGTTCACACTTTGCGGATCAGGCCGGGCTCTTTAAGCCGGGCTGCTGCGCAGGCCATAGGCCTTGCCGTCCAGCCACAGGTATTCGGCGCGAAGAATCGCCTCGCCACGCTCGCCGGTGAAGGTGAAACCCAGCACCTGCATGGCCTGGCCCGGCTTGATCTCAGGCACCTGCCACAGGTTCATGCGGAACAGCGGGGCCAGTTCCACCTCCCAGGTGCGGTCGCGCCGGGTGGGCAAGGTGGCCTTGGCCAACAGCCCGGCGCCGTCAACAGGGGCGGTTTGCGTGGGCAGGCTGCGGCTTCGCAAATCACCCGGCAGGGCCAGGCTGGCCGGCAGCTCCAGCATCACTTCAGCGTGCGGGTTCTGCCACTTCACCCGGCGGGCCACGCCCTCCAGGAACAAGGGGCGGTCTTGGTCAAAGCTGCTCCAGCCGTGGTGGGCCCAGGCAGCGGCAGGCCAGACGGCCGTGGCGATCAGCAGGGGGCGTCGATTCATGGCGTGTACTCCTGGGCTCGATTGTCAAACATCGCGGCGGCCCGCTGCGGCGCATCAAACATAGGCGATCCAGCGGCCCAGGGCCAGCACCAAAAGCCACATCAACCCCGACGCCAGCGCCTGCGCGCGGGCGATAGCGTCCAGCTTCTGGATGGAGCCACGGGCATGGAACATGGCCGCATTGCAGCCCGCCAGCATGAGCAGGCTCATCTTGAGCACAAACACCCGGTTCGCCAGCAACTCGGCCGGGTTGGTGGCAAACATCAGCAGGCCGCTCAGGGCGCACAGGCCAAAGCCCAGCAGCACCAGGGGCAGTGCCAGGCGGGCCAGCGCCTCCACCGGCAGCACAGGCACCTTCCCGAACACCCGCAGTTCAAACAACACGAGGTTGCCAAACAGCAGCGCCATGCCCACCAGGTGAATCACCTCCAGCGCTGGGTAGGCCCAGGCCGAACTGGCCAGCCAGTTCATCGGCAAGCCCCCCGCAGCCACGGGTGGGCACATCGAAACGGCCAAAAAGTCAGGCAAGGGGCTTGCATGTTGCAAAAAAACTGGCTAAAAATACAGTTACTGGATATCCAAACAGATCAACGCGTGCAGCCCAGCAGCCATCAGCAGGAGAAACAGATGACTGAGCCCCTGAACACCGCCCCTGGCGAATCGCCAAAGCTCACGGTGCGCCAGCAGCAGATTCTGGACTTGATCCAAAGCGCGATTGAACGCACCGGCGCCCCGCCCACCCGGGCCGAGATTGCTGCCGAATTCGGCTTCCGCTCGCCCAACGCGGCAGAGGAGCACCTTCAGGCACTGGCGCGCAAGGGCGTCATCGAACTGGTAGGCGGCACCTCGCGTGGCATCCGCCTCCAAAGCCAGACCCTGCGTTCGCTGGCGGCCAACCGCATCAAGCAGTTTGCCCTGCCCCTGCCCAGCCTGGCGCAACTGGCCCTTCCGCTGGTGGGCCGGGTGGCTGCAGGCAGCCCCATCCTGGCTCAGGAGCACATCGACCAGACCTACCACGTCGAACCCTCGCTGTTTTCCCGCACGCCCGACTACCTGCTCAAGGTGCGCGGCATGAGCATGCGCGACGTCGGCATCATGGACGGCGACTTGCTGGCCGTGCAGAAAGCCAGCGATGCCAAGAACGGGCAGATCGTGGTCGCCAGGGTGGGCGACGATGTCACGGTCAAGCGTTTCAAGCGCACCAAGACCCATATCGAGCTGCTGCCCGAGAACCCTGACTTCAAGCCCATCCTGGTCGAGCCGGGCGAGCCCTTTGCGCTAGAAGGCCTGGCGGTCGGGCTCATCCGCAACACCATGCTGTCGTAAGCCGTTTCCCGCGCCCGGTGCGGGTGGCGGGCGTTGCCGGGGCCACAAGGCCTCAGAGGCAACCCCGTACCGGGCGTGATGTATGCAATCTCGCCGATTCTTTTCCATCCGAAAGAGAGTCAGCCATGCAAATGCCCTCCACTGGGTTCTCCCTCGTCGCCACGCACCTGCCCGCTCGCCGCGGCACCCCGGCACTGCGCGTCCGCCAAGACCCTCAGCAGCCGCAACGTCTGCGTCTGTCGGGCTCGTTTGGCGAGGTGTGCCGCGCCCTGGATGCCCTGAGCCAAAGCGAACCGTCCGCCGAGGACGGGGCGTATGTCTTCAGCCGCTTGGCCCATTGACCCATTTTGAGCATTTGACCCAGCTTCCCGGTTCCATCTGCCTCTGATCAAGGCGCAAAAGAGAAAGCCCCTGCAACTTGCGTTGCAGGGGCTTTTTTCTGGCGGAGACGAAGGGATTCGAACCCTTGATGCAGCTCAACACCGCATACTCCCTTAGCAGAGCCACAAATTTTCGACTTGTGGCGCAGCATTCATGGGCCTTACACGGTTAGGGATCGCTTTTTTTGGGGTGTTCGGGGACAATTTGGGGACACTTGGAAAAAGTTTGAGGCGTCAAGTTGGGTTCGATCGTCCTTCGAGAAAACGGCAGTTGGCAGGCCAAAGTACGGCGCTTTGGCGCCCCTGACAAGTCCAAGACCTTCGCCACCAAGACCGCTGCGCAGGCTTGGCTGCGCCAGGTCGAGCGTGAGCTCGATATGGGCCTCGTCGTCTCGCGAAGCGCGGCAGAGCGCACGACGCTTGGCCAGCTCATCGAGCGCTTTAAGGCTGAGTTTGCCCCGCACCACTACCGGGCCACCACCTACGTGCACAAACTCGGCCACATTGAGCGCAGGCTCGGCCGCTACTCGCTCGCGGCGTTGACGCCCGAGCTCGTCGCCAACTACCGCGATGCTCGATTGAACGACCCAGATCCTCGCTACACGCGGCGCGTCGGTGCAGCGCCCAAAGTGTCGGGTGCCACGGTCAAGACCGAGCTGGACCTTCTGGGCAAGGTGCTGGACGTGTCACAGAAGGAATTCAGCATCACGTTGCCCATGGGCAACGTGGCGCGCTCGATCCGCAAGCCCCGCGATGCTGCGGCACGCGACCTGCGTCTGAGCCGTGAACAGTTCGATCAACTGCTGCTGGAGTGCTCCAGAAGCAATAACCCGCTGCTGCGTAGCGCGGTGGACTTGTCCATCCACACAGCGATGCGTCAGGGGGAGTTGCTGGGCCTTGAGTGGGCGGATGTGCATTTAAGCGAACGCATCATCTACCTGCGAGAGACCAAGAACGGTGAGCCTCGGGCTGTGCCGCTGAGCACCGCAGCGATCGACGTACTAAGCGCCCTGCCCCGCTCTGATCCTAGAGGCAAGGGGAAGGTATTCGGCATGGAGAAACAAACGCTCTACACGGCGTTTAAAGCGGCCTGCCGCCGTGCTGGCGTACCCGATTTCAGATGGCACGATCTGCGGCATGAGGCGCTGTCTCGCCTGGGGGAGCGTGGTGATCTGTCAGTGTTCGAGCTGGGCTCGATCAGCGGCCACAAGACGTTGAAGCTCCTGACGCGGTACACCCATATCGACGCCGGCCGGCTCGCCGCGAAGCTGGGGTAGTGTGAGACCAGGTTCCCCGGGGAATTGAGCCTTTAGGGTGCGCGGCCGGCATGTCGGGTACGCCACCACCTCGCCCGCAATGGGGGCCGAGCGCCTTCCCCGTGCCGGGCGGGGATTGACCCGCCCGCCCTTCGGGCCGCCTGCGGCGGGCACAACGGGGGCCCAGGGCGCATCGGCTGCCCCACCGCCCTCCACCACAA
>CAZRRW010000071.1:0-11515 GCA_964602505.1 uncultured Burkholderiaceae bacterium | reverse complement strand
CCGCCGCCGCCACCGTAGCCACCGCCACCCGAGCGGCCGCCGCCGCCGCCATGCCCGCCACCGCCGCCGCCACCACCGTAGGGGCCACGCGGGGGGCGCGGCTCCATGGGGCGTGCTTCGTTCACGGTGATGGCGCGGCCTTCGATCGACTGGCCGTGCAGGCCGCTGATGGCGGCCTGGGCTTCCGCGTCGGAGCCCATTTCGACAAAGCCAAAGCCCTTGGAACGGCCGGTTTCGCGGTCGGTGATGATCTTGGCCGACACGACGGAGCCGTGTTGCGAGAACAATTGGTTGAGACTGTCGTCGCTCATGCGATACGACAGGTTGCCGACATAAAGTTTGGTGCCCATGAAATCAATGTCCCTGGATGGGAGCTCCTGTTACCGTGGTTGAAATGCGATCACTCAGCGGAACCATCGACGGAAACCAAAAGCTCGACCCGGGCACACGCATGCTTGATACACCCCGAATTATGCGCGGGCGTCAAGGGTTTGGGGTTGTTTTTTCTCAGGATTTGCCCTTGAAACCACCACCGGGAGTGTGAGCGTTTGCAAACGAGGCCGCCCTTGCGCATCGCCAGTCTGGTGCCCAGCCTGACCGAGCTGGTGTTCCACCTGGGCCTGGGCCGCCATCTGGTGGCGCGCACCGGGTTCTGCATTCACCCGCGCGACCAGGTGCGCCGTGTGCCCAAGGTGGGCGGCACCAAGGCCGTCAACCTGCCAAAGCTGCAGCACCTGGCACCCACGCACGTGCTGGTGAACGTGGACGAGAACGAGCTGCCCACGGTGCAGACGGTGCGGGCCTGGGGCGCCCAACTGGTCGTCACCCACCCGCAGCGCCCGGCCGACAACCTGGCCCTGGTGGACCAGATGGTGGCCGCCTTCATGCCCAGCCTGTCGGCCGCCGAGGCCGCCCGCCTTGCCGAACGTGCCGCTGGCCTGAAAGCGGGCTTGTCAGCAGCGCTGGCCGGGTTTGCGGCCGGAGCCGATGGGCCCCCTGCGCGGCGGCCCACCGAAGCGGCCGTGCGTGCGCTGTACCTGATCTGGCGCCAGCCCTGGATGACGGTTGCCCGCGACACCTACATCAGCCAGATGTTGGCGCTGGCTCACTGGCACAGCCTGCCTGATGTGCGGGGCGGCGACGGGCTGGCCAGTCCGGGCGCGTTGCGTTACCCGGTGGTGACTGGCGCTGAACCGTGGCTGGCCGAGGTGGAGGTGGTGCTGTTGTCGAGCGAGCCGTACCGCTTCACGGCGGACCACCTGATGGAAGCCCGGCGGCTGTGCCCCAATGCCCGGGCCATGCTGATCGACGGCGAGATGATGAGCTGGTACGGCAGCCGGGCGGTGGCTGGAATGCGCTACTGGCGGGAGCTTGCTGCCACCGAACGCCCAAAATTGTCAATTTATTCTTGATTAATTGGGGTCTAAAAGCCAACTGCACATATAAATTTGGCAAATTGAGATCGCAAAAAAGCCCGGAACTATTGAACCCATGGATGCTTTTTGGGGTTCAACTCAAGTTTCACAGGTCAAGCCAGATTAGTAACCCTTGCCCAGGTCCACCACGCCGCTGATCGGTTCGCCTCGCTCAAGGGCCGCCAGCTTGCCGACGACCTGTGCCACGGCTTCAGGCCTCAAGGTGATGGCGCTGATGTGCGGCGTGATCGTCACCTTGGGGTGCCGCCAGAACGGGTGCCCCGGTGGCAGGGGCTCAGTGGCCAACACGTCCAGCACGGCGGCATGCAGGCCGCCCCCGTCTGGCCCACCATCCAGCGCAGCCAGAAGGTCGGCCTCCACCAGGTGTGCACCGCGAGCCAGGTTGATGACCACCGCACCGGGCGGCAGCTGCGCAAACAAGGCCGCGTCAAGCAGGCCGGTGGTGGCCGGGGTGAGCGGCAGCAGGTTGATGAGCACGCTCAGCCCGTTCAGGAACTCGGCCCCGGGGGCGGTCTTCTGGGTGCCTGGCGCCGAGTCTGGCGTCATGACCGGAAAACCCGCCCCAGGTTTGGGGCGGGTTGCCCAGCCGCGCACCGCAAAGCCGTTGGCCACCAGCGCCTGCCCCACCTGCTGGCCCAGCCGCCCCACGCCCAGCACGCCAACGGTGAACCCGGCCTTGCGCCGGGGTGCGCGTGGCCGCCACTCGCCTGCTGCCTGGCTGCGGGCGTACTCATCAAAGCGCCGGTAGAAGTGCAGCACCCAGTGCAAGGCGTAGTCGACCATTTGCTCGCCCATGCCCGCGTCTTCCAGCCGAACCAGCCGAGTGTGGGGTGGGATCAGGCCGGGCTGGTCGCGCGCGAGTGCCAGCAGCCAGTCCACCCCCGCGCCCAGGTTGAAAAAGGCCTTCAGCCGGGGCTGGCTGGCAAACAGGCGGGCGGGCGGCTTCCAGCCCAGGGCGTAGTCGGCGGGGGCTTCGCCTGACGGCGCACCGGGTGAGGTGGCCGACCACAGGTGCACTTCGGCCTGCAGGCCTGCGCGCGCCAGGGCGGTGCGCAGGTCGCCCAGCCAGGGCTCGGGCTTGCCTTCGGGCAGCTGCAGCAGGACATGAAGGGCCATGCACTTTTATACTCGGCACGCAGCGCTGAGTTTTCCAAATTGCGAGCGCTTAACAAATGCGGCTAAAGAGGATCAACCGATGGGTTGCCCGCTTTGGCCCCGTCGGTTTTTTTTGCCTTGGTCTGGGATGAGCCTGGTCGCCACGCCACAACACATGCGCTTCGATGCCCCGCTGGTCCTGGCCAGTGGCGCGTCGCTGCCGGGCTATGAGCTGGCCTTTGAGACCTACGGCACCCTCAACGCCACCCGCAGCAATGCGGTGCTGGTGTGCCATGCGCTCAATGCCTCGCACCATGTAGCGGGGGTCTACCCAGGCCAGGACAAGAGCGAAGGCTGGTGGGACAACATGGTCGGCCCGGGCAAGCCACTCGACACCGACCGCTTCTTCGTCATCGGCGTCAACAACCTGGGCTCCTGCTTCGGGTCTACCGGGCCGTCCAGCCTGAACCCGGCCACTGGCCAGCCCTGGGGCGCCAGCTTTCCCGTGGTGACGGTGGAAGACTGGGTCAGCGCGCAGGCGCGGCTGCTCGACGCGCTGGGCATCGCCCAGCTGGCCGCCGTGATGGGCGGCAGCCTGGGCGGCATGCAGGCGCTCAGCTGGACGTTGCAGTACCCCGAGCGGGTGCGCCATTGCGTGGCGGTGGCCACCGCGCCCAACCTGACGGCCGAGAACATTGCCTTCAACGAGGTGGCGCGCCGCGCCATCGTCACCGACCCCGACTTTCATGGCGGCCACTACCAGGCCCATGGCGTGGTGCCGGCGCGGGGCCTGCGTATCGCCCGGATGATCGGGCACATCACCTACCTGAGTGATGACGTGATGAACCAGAAGTTTGGGCGACAGTTGAAAGCAGCCCCCACGCTCCCCGCTTCGCGAGGTTCGCTGCCCCCCGAGGGGGAGCGTTTCGCCTTGGGGCTGCCCGACGACGAAACATCCCACAAAGCTTCACCGCCTTACCGCTACTCGACCCAGGACGTCGAGTTCCAGATCGAGAGCTACCTGCGCCACCAGGGCGACAAGTTCTGCACCTACTTTGACGCCAACACCTACCTGCTCATCACCCGTGCGCTCGACTACTTTGACCCCGCGCGGGCCTGTGGCGGCGACCTGAGCGCCGCGCTGGCCCGCGCGGTCGCGCGCTTTCTGGTGGTGAGCTTCACCACCGACTGGCGCTTTGCCCCGGCCCGCAGCCGCGAGATCGTCAAGGCCCTCACCGACAACCGGCGCGAGGTCAGCTACGCCGAGATCGACGCCCCCCATGGGCACGACGCCTTCCTGCTGGACGACCCGCGCTACCACGCCGTGGTGCGCAGCTACTTCCAGCGGGTGGCCCAGGAGGTGGGCGCATGAGCGCGGCAGCCCTCAACGAACTGGTGGCCGGCATGGTGCCGCACGGCGCACGGGTACTTGACCTGGGCTGCGGCACTGGCGAGCTGCTGGCCCACCTGCAGGCCACCCGAGGCTGCAGCGGCTATGGGGTGGAGATCGACGACGCCAACGTCCAGGCCTGTGTGCAGCGCGGGGTGAACGTGCTCCAGCTCAACCTGGAAGACGGCCTGGCCCTGTTTGGCGACGCGAGCTTCGACGTGGTGCTGCAGATCGACACCCTGCAGCACCTGCGCAATGCCGAGGTGATGCTGCGCGAAACCGTGCGGGTGGGCAAGGTCGGCGTCATTGCCTTTCCCAACTTTGCGCACTGGCCCAACCGGGTGCAGGTGGCCCTGGGCCGCATGCCGGTCACCAAAGCCCTGCCTTATGAGTGGCACGACACGCCCAACATCCGCGTGGGCACTTTTGCCGACTTCGAGGTGCTGGCGCGCAAGAACGGCCTGCGCATCCAGGACGCGCTGGGCTTTCACGACGGCCGCGCGGTGCGCACCTGGCCCAATGCCCGCGCCAGCATGGCCGTGTTCAAGGTGGCGCGTTAAGTGGCTGCCGTACTTGCGAACCTCGCAGACCGAGGGCAAACTACTGTATTCATATCCAGTTACGTGATGGGTGCAGGCGATGAACTCTGTTGAGTTGTGCGCAGGAGCGGGCGGTCAAGCCCTGGGCTTGGAGCGGGCTGGGTTTGAGCACGAGGTCTTGGTGGAGTGGGAAGACGCGGCCTGTGACACCTTGCGCCTGAACCGTCCGACCTGGAACGTTGTTCATGGTGACTTACGTGTGTTTGACGCCAAGCCTTTTCGGGGTGTGGATTTGGTGGCAGGGGGCGTGCCGTGCCCACCGTTTTCGAAAGCCGGGCATCAACTCGGGGCCGATGATGAGCGTGATTTGTTCCCCGAGGCGATACGGGTCGTGGACGAAGTCCGGCCTCAAGCCGTGATGTTGGAAAACGTACGCGGTCTGCTAGATGCGGTGTTTGTGGACTACCGCCAACGGATCGCCAAGCAGCTTCAGAGGCTCGGCTACTGGACTGACTGGCACCTGTTCAATGCCGCAGATTTCGGCGTATGTCAGTTGCGACCCCGAGTGGTTTTTGTCGCGCTGCGTCGAGAGTTGGCACAACACTTTCGCTGGCCAGCCCCTTCCATGCAACTACCCCCCACCGTGGGTGAGTTGCTGCATGACCTGATGGCTGAACGGGGCTGGCAGGGCGCCGACGCGTGGCGCGACCGAGCAAGCGATATCGCCCCGACACTGGTGGGCGGAAGCAAGAAGCACGGCGGGCCAGACTTGGGCCCGACCCGTGCTCGTGCCGCGTGGGCAAGCCTTGGGGTTGATGGCCGAAGCCTTGCAAATGAGGCACCCGCGCCAGATTTTGTGGGTATGCCCAAGCTCACCGTTCGGATGTGCGCTCGGGTGCAAGGATTCCCCGACGACTGGCAGCTTTCCGGTGGCAAAACGGCGTCGTATCGACAGGTCGGCAACGCGTTTCCGCCCCCTGTGGCGCATGCGGTCAGTGCGCAGATTGCCAGGGCGATTGAAGCCGCAGCCACGATTCGACTCAAGGCGGCCTGACGTGCCAAAGGCTACGCTAAACAAAAGTACTGCCCCGAGGTTGCCAGCCAAGTCCGGGGCAAGGGCGAAGCTGCGGGCGCATTTCCTCTCCAACCTTGGCAAGGTGATGGACAGCACGGAATTGCGCCGCGTGTCTGGCAACATCACCGAATGGGCGCGCCGTGTGCGAGAGCTTCGCAATGAAGAAGGATTCGAGATACAGACGCACCACGATCGGGCCGATCTCAAGCCAGGTCAGTATGTGTTGGAAACTGCGAAGCCGCGCCCCGCATTCACTCGGCAGATCTCAAAAGAGACACGGGCTTGCGTGCTGGACCGAAACGGATACACCTGTCAGATGTGTGGCGCTGTGGCGGGCGAGTCCCATCCGTATGACCTAGCTAGGAAAACGCGCCTTCACATTGGTCATATCGTCGACAAAAGCCTTGGCGGCACGGATGATCCGGGAAACTTACGGGCCATTTGCTCCGTTTGCAATGAGGGCGCGGCGAACGTAACGCTGCAGCGGCCCGATTTGCAGAAGCTGTTGGTGCAAGTGCGCAGGGCAACAGTGCAAGATCAGCTGGCGGTACTTGATTGGTTGCACAACAAGTTCGCTGTAGCGATGAAGTCAAAGTGAACTGCTTGACCTCAATCGTTGCATTTCTCACTGGCCGCAGGTCTCTAACCCGACAGTTGTCGATAGGTTGCGCGAGCCTTGTGCTGACGGGATTGGCCCTGGCGCAGTTCTCCATCCCCGCCAGCATCGACGCGCCGACCGCGCTGCAACTGTCGCAGGCCGGCAAGACCACGCTCATCGACATCCGCCGCCCGGATGAATGGCGCGCCACCGGCGTGCCCAAGGGGGCCAGGCGCATCAACATGCTGCATCCCCAAGGCCCGCAGGGCTTTGTGGCCGAAGTGCAGGCGGCAGTGGGGGGCGACAAGGCGGCGCCGATCACCCTGATCTGCCGTACCGGCAACCGCACCGCACAGATGCAGGCTTTTCTGAAGGCCAATGGCTTTGCCAACGTGTCCCATGTGGGCGAAGGCGTGGCGGGCAGCCCGGGGCAGGGGCCCGGCTGGGCGGCGCGGGGCCTGCCGCTGGAGGCGGCGCCCTAGCGGGCGCCAGCCGTGGCACCGCGCGGCGCGGCCCTCACCAGGCGTGCTGCGCGTCGTCGGGAAAGCTGCCGTCCTTGACGGCTTTCACATAGGCGCGCAGCGCGTCCAGCACGCTGGGCTGCCCGTCCATGAAGTTGCGCACGAAGCGTGGCGTCTTGCCCAGGTTCAGGCCCAGCATGTCGTGCAGCACCAGCACTTGCCCGGCGGTGCCGCGCCCCGCGCCAATGCCAATGGTGTGGCAGGTCGGCAGGTCAAGTGTGAGTTGGGCGGACAAGGCGGCCGGCACCATCTCCAGCACCAGCATGGCGGCCCCTGCCTCTTGCAGCGCCAGGGCCTGCTCGCGCAGGGTGCGTGCGCCGTCGTCGTCGCGGCCCTGCACCCGGTAGCCGCCCAGGGCATGCACCGTCTGCGGCGTCAGGCCCAGGTGGGCGCACACCGGAATGCCCCGCTGCACCAGAAAGCGCACGGTCTCGGTCGTCCAGCCGCCGCCTTCCAGCTTGACCATGTGGGCCCCGGCCTGCATCAGCGCCACGGCGCTGTCGAGCGCCTGCTCGCGAGAGGTCTGATAGCTGCCAAAAGGCAGGTCGCCCACGACCCAGGCGGTGCCCTGCACCCGGCGGATGCCGCGCGCCACGCTTTCGGTGTGGTAGCACATGGTGTGCAGGCTCACGCCCACCGTGCTGGTCAGACCCTGGCACACCATGCCCAGCGAGTCCCCCACCAGAATGCACTCCACGCCTGCGGCGTCAGCCGCCGCCGCAAAGGTGGCGTCGTAGGCGGTGAGCATGGTGATCTTCTCGCCGCGCTGGCGCATCTCGGCCAGGCGCGGCAGGCTGATGGGCTTGCGGCTGGCCACTGGCGAGGCGGGTGGCAGGGTGCCGTAGGGCGTGGCGGTGGCTGGGGAGGTCATCGCGGGAGAGGTCATGGCGGGTTTGTGCGCGGCAGCAAGCAACGGGGCGCGAGTCTGTCACAGCCGCCAGGACCAGGCCTTAGCATCGGCCCATGACCCTGCCCGAGGCCCCCCAAATCCCCTTCCGGCAGGCGCTGGCCTTCTGGTTGAAGCTGGGCTTCATCAGCTTTGGCGGGCCGGCGGGGCAGATCGCCATCATGCATCGCGAACTGGTGGAGCGCCGCCGCTGGGTGAGCGATGCACGCTTCCTGCATGCCCTGAACTACTGCATGGTGCTGCCCGGCCCCGAGGCGCAGCAGCTCGCCACCTATCTGGGCTGGCTGATGCACCGCACCTGGGGCGGCATCGTGGCGGGGGCGCTGTTCGTGCTGCCCTCGTTCTTCATCTTGCTGGCGTTGGCCTGGGCCTACCTGGTCTGGGGCAGCCACCCTGTGGCGGTGGGCGTGCTGGCGGGCATCAAGCCCGCCGTGGTGGCCATCGTGCTGCACGCGCTGTGGCGGCTGGGCAGCAAGACGCTCAGGCACCCGCGCACCAACCCGGCCCTGTGGGGTGTGGCGGCAGCCGCCTTTGTGGCGCTGGAGGTCCTGGGCCTGCCCTTTCCGGCCATCGTGCTGGGCGCGGGGCTGCTCGGGTGGTGGATGTCCCGAGGCCAGGCTGCTGCGTTGGTGCAGGCCCACCCTTCCGCTGGGGCGCCAGCTGGCGGTGGGCCCGCCCTCATCGATGACGCCTCGCCGCCGCCGCATGCGCGGTTTGAGCGCCAGCGGCTGGCCCGCGTGGTAATGGTGGGCCTGCTGCTGTGGGCTGCGCCCATGCTGGCGCTCACCGCCTGGCAGGGCTGGAGCGGCACGCTCACGCAGATGGGGTGGTTCTTCACCAAGGCGGCGCTGCTCACCTTTGGCGGGGCCTACGCGGTGCTGCCCTACGTGTTTGAAGGGGCGGTGGCGCACCACGGCTGGCTCGGCGCGGCACAGATGATGGACGGCCTGGCGCTTGGAGAAACCACGCCGGGCCCGCTGATCATGGTGAACACCTTTGTCGGCTTTGTGGGTGGCTGGAACTTTGCCGTGCTCGGGCCCAACCATCTGGCGGCAGGCGCTGCCCTGGCGGCTGTGGTGGTGACCTGGTTCACCTTCCTGCCCTCGTTCGTGTTCATCCTGGCAGGTGGCCCCTGGGTGGAAGACACCCGGGGCCGCTTGGCCCTGCAAGGCCCGCTGAACGCCATCACGGCCGCGGTGGTGGGTGTGATGGCCACGCTGGCGCTGTTCTTTGCCCAGCATGTGTTCTGGCCGAGTGGTCTGGGTGCCCGGCCAGACCTCGCTGCCCTGGTCATGGCTGCCGTGGCGTTTGCGCTGCTGCAGCGTGGCCGGCTCGGGGTCATCCCCATCATCTTGGGTTGCGGGCTTCTTGGGGCTATGCTTCAAATCATGCGCTGAACTGCGGGCTTGGCCGGGTTTGGTGACCACCGGAGACACCCCATGAACGCGCCCTCCAAAGCTGAACACGCGGCCCTGCTCGATGCGAGCGAGGCCCTGTCCTATGTCACTCGCCGCTGGGACGAGGACCTGACTGGGCAGATCAGCCGCCACATCGAGGTGCCCGCCAAGAGCCCGGCTTTTGACGCCGACTGGGCGAGCAACCCCTACCTGTCGAGCGTGGCGCGCAGCGCGGCCGACTGGGTGCTGGCGCAAAAGGTCGACGGCCTGAAGCTTGAGCTGGTGCAGGTCAACGACGCGTCGGGCAAGCCGCGCACCCCGGTGATCTTTTTCGAGGTGGCAGGCACGGCAGCTGGAGCCAATTCAGCCGGAGCGCCCACCGTGCTGATGTACGGCCACCTCGACAAGCAGCCGGAGTTCAATGGCTGGAAGTCGCACCTTGGCCCCTGGACGCCCGTGGTCGAGAATGGCCTGCTGTATGGCCGCGGCGGCGCCGACGACGGCTATGCCATCTACGCCAGCATCGCGGCGGTGCAGGCGCTCAAGGCGCAGGGCGTGCCGCACCCGCGCATCGTTGGCCTGGTAGAGACCTGCGAGGAGTCAGGCTCATACGACCTGCCTGCCTACATTGATGCACTGCGCCCGCGCCTGGGTGACGTGGGCCTGGTGATCTGCCTGGATTCCGGCGCGGGCAACTACGACCAGCTCTGGCTTACCACCAGCCTGCGTGGCATGGTGAGTGGCACCCTGAAGGTGGAGGTGCTCACCGAGGGCGTGCACTCCGGGGACGCGTCGGGCCTGGTGCCCTCGTCGTTTCGCATCCTGCGCCAGGTGCTGGACCGCCTGGAGGACAGCGCTACCGGACGCCTGCTGCCACAAAGCCTGCACTGCGAGGTGCCGACCGAGCGGGTGGCGCAAGCCCGGGCCACCGCCCAGATCCTGGGAGACGAGGTGTGGAAGCGCTTTCCCTGGGCCCACCACGACTGCGGCGGGTCGACCCTGTTTGCGCTGCCCACCACCAGCGACCCGGCCGAGGCCCTGCTCAGACGCACCTGGGAGCCAACGCTGAGCGTCACCGGGGCCGAGGGCTTTCCTGCGCTGAAGGACGCGGGCAACGTGCTGCGGCCCTACACCGCGTTCAAGCTCAGCCTGCGGCTGCCTCCGCTGGTGGACGCGGCGGAGGCCGTGCAAGAGCTCAAGACCTTGCTGGAGGACAACGCGCCCTACCAGGCCAAGGTCACCTTCAGTGGCGCAGGCGGCGCCACAGGCTGGAACGCGCCGGACACGCAGCCTTGGCTGGCGAAGGCGCTGGATGACGCCTCCAACGCCCACTTTGGCGCGCCGTGTGGCTTCATCGGGCAGGGCGGGACTATCCCCCTCATGAGCCTGCTGCAGCAAGGCTTCCCTAGGGCGCAGATGATGGTCTGCGGCGTGCTGGGCCCCAAGAGCAATGCCCACGGGCCGAACGAGTTTCTGCACCTGCCCTACGCCAAGAAGCTCACAGCGGCCGTGGCACAGGTCATGGCGGCCATGGCTCAGCCCCAAGGCGTGGCCGCCTAGATAGACCACGGCTGCACCCATGCCGAGCACGTCACCGCGTCTGCCGCCCCGCCTGCGCCTGCCCGATGGGGTGGAGTTGGTGACCCACGACTGGCCCGTCCCTGCCGCGCAGACGGCGCGTGGCACCGTGCTCATCGTGCATGGCCTTGGTGAGCATGGGGGGCGGTATGCCCGCCTCGCGACGCAGCTCAATGCCGAGCGCTGGCATGTGATGGGCTATGACCAGCGCGGGTTTGGTGCCTCTGAAGGCAAGCGCGGCGTCATCCCAGGGCCCGAGGCGCTGCTGGACGATCTGGGCGAGGTGATTGCCGCGGCCCAGGCAGTGGCCACGCGACCCCTGATGCTGCTGGGTCACAGCATGGGCGGCGCGGTGGCAGCTGGCTTTGTGGCCCGGCACGTGGAGGCCGCCCGGCAGCCGGTGCATGCCTTGGTGCTGTCGTCGCCCGCGCTGGCGGCCAAGCTGGGTACGGCCGACAAGCTCAAGCTCAGCGTCGGCGAGAAGGTCGCGCCGAACCTGGCGGTGGGCAACGGGCTGGACGTCACCAAGATTTCGCATGACGAACAGGTGGTCAAGGCCTACCAGAAAGACCCGCTGGTGCATGACCGGATCTCGCCACGCTTGGCGCGGATGATCCTGAATGCTGGCGAGGCCGCACGTGCTGCCGCGCCCAGGTGGAAGCTGCCGACCTTGCTGCTGTACTCAGGCGATGACCAGCTGGTTGATCCGAACGGCAGCCGCGACTTTCGCAAGGCGGTGCCGGAGAGGCTCATCCAGTACCAGCGCTATGACGCGCTGTACCACGAGATCTTCAACGAGCTGAGCGATGAACCGCAGCAGCGCCTGATCCGCTGGCTGGACGAGTTTCAGCAAAGCCTGCACCAGCGCTCGGTGGCTGTGCTGGCCAAGCCACAGGCCGAGGGCGCCTCGGTCGACCAGAATCCCTAGGGCCTGTTCACACTATTTCTGGAGGCGCGAATGAGTGACAAAAGCCGCCAA
>CAZRRW010000070.1:0-11550 GCA_964602505.1 uncultured Burkholderiaceae bacterium | reverse complement strand
AACGCTGGATGGCATATTTGCCGCCGTGCCTTATTGCGTGGATTTGATTGGCGGCCCTTATCTGGAAACCGTGCCGGAACGTTGCCAGGCTTTTCGCCCCAAATCCGCCCGACGGCCACCTCGCTGAGAGCCCCACCGCCATGACTTCCCATCTCCTGCATCAGCGGCCTTGGGCGCTGCTGCCCATGGCACTGCTGGCGGCTGCAGGCACCAGCCAGGCCGCATTGCCTGCGCAGCCAGTACAGCTGGCCGAACCGGCCATCGCCTTCGTTGTGCGTCCCAAGGACAAACTGGAGGTGATTGGCAAGACTCTGCTGCGTTCACCCAGAGACTGGGCAGAGGTGGCCCGGCTCAACCGCCTGCCCGACCCAAACGTGATCTACCCCGGCCAGACCCTGCAGATGCCGTTGCGGCTGCTGAAGTCTGAGCCGAGGGCCGCCCAGCTCACCTCGGTATCGGGTGACGTGCACATCAATGGCCGCGTCGCACGGGTGGGAGACGCCCTGCCAGAAGGCGGGCAGATCCAGCTTGGCGCCAACAGCACCGCTGTGGCGCGGCTGCCAGATGGCTCAGATGCCAAGTTCCTGCCCAGCACACTCGCAGAGGTGGCGCAAAGCCGTCTGTATGCCACCCGCGACCCAGCTGGCAGCATCTCCACCAACCTGTTCTCCGGCACGATTCGTCTGGTTCGAGGGGTGGTCGAAACCTTTGCGGCCAAGGTGCAGAACCGGGCCAAGCCGCTGGAGATCACCACGCCAACCGCCCTCGTGGGTGTGCGCGGTACCCAGTTCCGGGTGGCCTTTGGTGATGACGAAGTCAACCCAGGCAACCGCAACAGCCGCGCCGAGGTGTTGGAAGGCAGTGTGCGCGCGGACAACCCAGCCCAAGGCAGCAACGCAACCGTGGCCGCCGGCAGCGGCAGCGTGGTCAACCCGTCGCAACGCGAGGTGCTGGTGGAGAAGCTGTTGGACCCGCCCAGCCTGGCGGGCGTGCCAGCCCAGGTCGAGAGGCGACCCAACGCGCCTGCGCTGCTGCCCTTGCCGCCCCTGCCCGGGGCTGTGGGATACCGGCTGCAACTCGCGCGCGATGACAAGTTCGAGCAACTGGCCGACGACCGGCGACTGCCAGCCACTGGCAACCTCAGCCTCAATGCCGCAGACGGCGCCTACTTTCTTCGGTTGCGCGGCATCGCTGCCAGCGGACTCGAGGGGCTGGATGCCACAAAACCCCTGGTGCTGGCCACTGTGGCGCCGATCCTTCGGGTGAACCTGAGTGCCAGTGCGTTGCAGGCCAGCGCGAACGGTGCGCTGCTCACCTGGCAGGCCAACCCGACCCGCCTCGACACTGCACAGGCAGAGCTCTCGGGCTCAGAGGACTTCCGCCAGCTGCTTGCCCAGTCTCGATTGACCGAGATGCGCTGGGACGGGCTGCCCATGAAGCCCGGTGAGCGTTACTTCATGCGGCTGCGCTGGACCGACGCGGCTGGTCAGCCAGTCGCACAGTCAGACGTCTACCGCATCGACGTGCCGGCAGCCTTTGGGGGCTCGGTACTCAATGTCATGAATCCACTGACGTCTGTACAGCCTGCGCCCGCGTTTGCACCCACTGCCGCCCGCGTGACACGTTGATCGGACTGCCTACTTCACCAGCTGCTTGAGCTGCTCCACATCGAAGCAGCCCTCCTGAAGAGCGCCGTCTGGCATCTGAGCCTGCTGCGCCTTGCACAACTGGTCCAGCGCGGCCCAGATCAGCTTGATCTGCTCGTCATGGGACGCCGCGCTGTCCACCAGGCCGCGCAAGGCCTGCGACACCGGGTCGTCGTCCTGCGTCACGCCATAGGCGGAGAAGCTTGGCGGGCGGGCAGCCGCTTCGCCATGCATGGCTACGTTGGGATCGACCTTGCGCTCGATGATGCGCGCGGGGATGCCCACGGCGGTGGTATCGGCCGGCACGGGCTTCAGCACCACGGCGTTCGCGCCCACGCGGGCGTTATCCCCCACGGTGAAGCCGCCCAGCACCTTGGCCCCTGCGCTGACGACCACATTGCGCCCCAGGGTGGGATGCCGCTTCGCCCCCTTGTACAGCGAGGTGCCCCCGAGCGTCACGCCCTGGTAGATGGTGCAACCATCACCCACCTCGGCAGTCTCGCCAATCACCACGCCCACGCCATGGTCGATGAACACGCCGCGGCCAATCACAGCCCCCGGGTGGATCTCGATCCCGGTCAGGATGCGCGACAGGTACGAGACGAAGCGGCCCAGCCAGCGGAAGCCGCCGCGCCAGCAGGCGTGGGCCAGGCGGTGCAGCTGAACCGCGTGAAAACCTGGATAGCAGGTGATCACCTCCCAGCGGCTCCTGGCCGCCGGATCGCGGGCGAGGATGCAGTCGATGTCGTGGCGGATGTTGGCAAACATCAGCGCGGGCACATGGCGTTCATCGCCGGGATTTGAGCATGTTCCTCGCGATGCCGCGCAGCACATGCACTTCGGTCTGGGTCACCCGGGCACGGTTGAGAAGCTGGGTCAGCCGCGGCATCAGCTTCTTGGGCGCCTTCGGGTCCAGGTAGCCAATGTGGTGCAAGGCCTGCTCCCAATGGGCCACGAGGCCCTGCACCGCCTGAGCATCGGCCAGCGGGTCACCCAGGTTGGCCGGTTGTGCCGGGGCGGGTTCATGAAACCCGCCCAGCGCCATGCGCCATTCGTAAGCCACCACCTGCAGTGCCTGTGCCAGATTGAGCGAGCCGTAGGCGGGGTTGGTCGGAATGCGGAGACAGGCATGACAGCGGTAGACATCCTCGTTGCTCATGCCGTGACGCTCGGTGCCAAACAACAGGCCCACACTCGGCAGCGGCACGCGCTTGGCCAGATCCGCGAAGTGCTCGCGTGGGGAGTGTGTGGGCGGGCCGAAGTCGCGCGGGGTCATGGCCGTGGCGCACAACCAGTCGACCCCATCCAATGCGTCCCCCAGGTTGTCCACCACCCGCGCCGCGCGCAGCACGTCCCGCGCCCCGCTGGCCCGCGCAATCGTCTCGGCCAAGCGCAGCACGTTGGGGCGCACCGGGCGTACCAGCACCAACTCGGCAAAGCCCATGGTCTTGATTGCGCGAGCGGCGGCACCGACATTGCCGGCATGGCTTGGCTCGATCAGGACGAACACGGTGCGGGCTGTGGGCGCCCTGGAGGACTGCTCGTGCATGGGTTGCCTTGATCCTTCAGCGCACACGGGCGCGCGCCAGTAAAATTCTGCCCCTTCGCGCAATGGCCCCAAGCCGCTGCCGCATCGATCTTTTCCTTGCCGCCCCGTCCAACCCAGCAGCCTTCGAAGCTGCGGAAAGCACCCATGTCTTCATCTGCCCCCCTCCACCCCATGCTCAACATCGCCATCAAGGCGGCCCGCGCTGCTGGTGCGCTGATCAATCGGGCGTCGCTGGACGTGGAGTCGCTCAAGGTGGGCACCAAGGGGCCAAACGACTTTGTGACCGAGGTGGACGCGGCCGCTGAACAAGCCATCATCGACATCGTGCTGCAGGCCTATCCCCAGCACGGCATCCATGGGGAAGAGACGGGCAAGATCCACGGCAATGGCAAGAGTGACTACGTGTGGATCATCGACCCGCTGGACGGCACCACCAACTTTCTGCATGGACTGCCGGTGTACTGCACCTCCATTGCGCTTGCCTTCAAGGGCCAGGTTCAGCAGGCCGTGGTGTATGACCCGACCCGCAATGACCTGTTCTACGCCAGCAAGGGCAAGGGTGCCTTCCTCAACGACCGGCGCCTTCGCGTGAGCAGACGGGTCCGCTTGTCGGACTCCCTGGTGGGTACCGGCTTCCCGTTCCGCAAGGGCGACCAGTTCGACGAATACATGCGCATGCTGGCCGATGTGATGAAGGCCACAGCGGGTGTTCGCCGCCCGGGCGCGGCCGCACTGGACCTCGCGTATGTGGCAGCGGGCTGGTACGACGGGTTCTTCGAGAAGAACCTCCACCCCTGGGACGTGGCGGCGGGCAGCCTGCTGGTCACCGAAGCCGGGGGCCTGGTGGGCAACTTCACCGGCGAGGCCGACTTCCTGGAGCAGCGCGAGATCATCGCCGGCACACCGAAGGTCTACGGGCAACTGGCCACCCTGCTGACGCCCTACTCCAGGTTTGCACCCTTGGCCTCGCGCACGGCCAGCAAGGGCTGAAACTCCGTCTGGATGGCCGCCTCCACGGCGGCCAGCACCTGGGCCACCTGGCTGCGACGAGACGCGCACTGCGCTTGTCAGACAGGCAGTTGCCCGACCTGTGCCCAGTCACCCCGATCCATCAGATCCGCCAGCGTCTGCTCAAACTGGGCACGCGAATCCGGCCATGGGGCTGACACGCCCTCTGTCGGGGCCATGCCCCTTTGCAGGTCTGACGGGCCCGAACCTCTAGGCTTTGGGGCCGGTGGCAGGGCTGGCATCTCTCAGTCCTGTCCGATCATGGACACTGTCACGGACACATCGGCCTGATGGTCGCCGCCGCCGCGGATCACGCCTCGCAAGGGCGCTGCATCGCCGTAGTCGCGCCCGATGGCAGCGCGCACATAACGCTGGTCGACCACCTGATTGTTGGTGGGGTCCAGCTCCAGCCAGCCGCCCACCACATCACCCTCCTCGTGCGGCACCCAGACCTGCACCCAGGCGTGGGATGCATCCGCGCCAAGCAGCCGGGGCTGGCCGGGTGGCGGGTCTGTCAGCATGTAGCCGCTCACATAGCGTGCCGCCAAGCCCATCGAACGAAGGCAGGCCACCATGATGTGGGCCAGATCCTGACAGACCCCCTGCCGCTGCAGCAATGCCTCACGGGCCGGTGTATGCACCTGTGTGGCACCGGGTACATATCGAACATGCGCATGCAGTCGCGCCATCAGCCCCTGCGCAGCCTCCGCCAGGGGTTGCCCCGGCAGGAACAGTGGCCTCGCGAACTCGGCAAAAACCGCATCCCTCGGCGCCATCGGCGAAGGGTGGGCAAACTCCGCTGCGGCGCAGTAAGGCTGACCTGCCGAATACTGAAGCTGGGCCTGACAGCCTTCCCAGCTGACCCCACCATGGGTATCGACACTGGGCTCGCCATCCATGGTGTGCACCACGCTCTCGGCCCGCACACGCAGGCTGTCATGCACCACGCACAGCTCAAACCAGTGCTGTTGATTGCCGAACGCATCGGTGCGAACCGAGGCGGGGCCATGGGCCGGGTCGATGCACAAGGCAAAGGCTTCGCAGCGCTGGCGGTCATCGCTGCGTGGCTGCAGGCACGCCAGATGATGGGCGTGCCCCACCATGCTTGCGTACTGGTATCGCGTCTCGTGAATGACGCTCAGCCGCATGGCACCAACCTCATCCCGCCTGCCCGTTTCGCCCGGATCCGCCTGCACTCAGCTCGGCCGTCACTTCGTCGAGTGCGCTGCCGGTGGCATGGCTGAAATAGCGTTCGCTCACCGCATCTGACAGCGCCGAGGCCCTGCTCGACAACTGGTCAAGCCAGGCTTCCAGCTGCCTTGCTGCGGCAACCCCGGTGGGCTCCACCGGCACTGGCGTGTCCCACCACTCCTGCAACTCGTCCAGCGAGGCGGTGTCGACCTGGGTCCAGTCGGTCAGGGCACTGGGCCAGGGGGCACCGCGGCTGGGCGGCAGGCGCGCAACCCGGTTGCCCAGGGTACGCACCACCCAGGCCAGCGAGCGGGGGTTGTCCACATCCTTGACCAGCAAGTCCAGCATGGGCAGCAGTTCGCGGCGGCGCTGATACAGCGAGCGATAGGTGATCCGGCAGTCACACACCCCAAGCAGCAGATCGAACATCGCGTCCCCCTCCTCGTCCGCCACCCGGGTCAGCTGCCGGCCCACGACGCCCTGAGACAGGGCGATCTGCAGCACGCCGCAGACAAACTGCGTCCGCTCAATCTGCCGGCCCAGGCTGAGCATGCGCCAGCCATCATCGCGCGTCATGCGGTCCACCTGCGCGCCAGTGATCGCCGCCAGGCGCGAAGCCGTGCCATCCAGAAGCCCAAGCGCCTCCGGCACCCGCAAGGGCCGAGCACCGGCCTGGACCGATGCGCCGACATCCAGGGCGCCGATCGCTTCGTCCACCAGACGCCAGTGCTCCCGAGACAGACGGTCGCGCACCTGCTCGGCGCAGGCCCGCAGACAACGCAGGTTGAACGCCAGGCTGGTGCCTGCCGGATCCAGCAAGTCGGCCACCAAGGCCCGTTCGAACAGCCTCTGCGACTGCGACGGCGTCGGCACGGACAGGTTGACCAGGCCGAAGCGCTGAGCCCAGGCTCCCATCATGGCGGCCAGACGAGGGGCAAGACCCTGTGCGGAATGGGTGGCCTGCACCGAGCCCGGGGCTGCATCCAGCGGCGCGAACCGGTGGCTTCGCCCTGCCAGCCATTCCAGTACCTCGCGGGCGAGGCGGGTTGCGTTCTCGGCCCGCTCGGTATAGCGGCCCAGCCAGAACAGGTTCTCGGCGGCCCGGCTGGTCGTGGTGCGGTGACGGCTGCGAAGGTCGGCCACACTCAAGGCGGCGGGCAGCAGGGTGCTGGCGTCGACCGCGGTCTTGGTGATGGCCCAAACATCCACGCTTGACCCTCCGCGCTGCATCGAGACCAGTTCACGCCCTGGGGCCGCCGTTCGGCCCAGGCCGCCTGGCAGCAGGCGCCATGAGCCTGGCCCGTCGGCCAGGGCGTAGACGCGCAGCAGCGCCGGCCGCAGATCCAGCGGCAGCTCCGGCACGCGCCGATGGGCACGGACACACCAGACTGGCACCGCCGACAAGGGGCTGTAGCGCTGGGCGGTGAAGTCGCTGGGCGCCAGGTCAATCCGCTGACGCAGGGCCTCAAGCTCCGCCTCACTCACATCATGCAGGGGGCGGGCCTCCTCAGCCACCTGCGGCGTGGTGGGCTTGATGACGCAGTGGCGCAGGTCTGGCATCACCCGCTTGCGGGCGGCGGCCTCGCCGCACCACCAGGAGTCGAGGCTGGGCAGGCGCAGGGCCTCCCCCATCCAGCGCTCGCACAGGCTGGGCAGAAAGCCGTTGAGGGCCGGGCTTTCCAGAAAGCCGGCACCCAGGGCATTGAACACGGCCACATGCCCGGCACGGACTGCCTGCACCAGCCCTGGCACCCCAATCGTCGAATCGGCCCGCAGCTCCAGCGGATCGCAGTAGTCATCGTCCAGGCGACGCAAGATGCCGTGGACCGGCTCCAGCCCCTGCAGCGACTTCAGGTAGACCCGCTCGTCGCGGACCATCAGGTCATTGCCTTCGACCAGCGGAATACCGAGGTAGCGGGCCAGAAAGGCATGCTCGAAGTAGGTTTCGTTGTAGGGCCCTGGTGTCAGCAGCACGACACGGGACCGGTCACCTTGGGGGGACAGGCGATACAGGTT
Organism: uncultured Burkholderiaceae bacterium; assembly: GCA_964602505.1. Lineage (GTDB taxonomy): Bacteria > Pseudomonadota > Gammaproteobacteria > Burkholderiales > Burkholderiaceae_C > CAZRRW01. The sequence continues at coordinate 4,140 of CAZRRW010000070.1, read as the reverse complement.
GTCCATCCACGCCCGGTAGGCCCCGGCAAGACGCTGCACCTTCAGCAAGGCAAACGCAGCTGGGAACTGCCGCGAAACGATCATCCGGTTTTCCAGAAGGTAGCCCAGGCCCGACGGTGCCTGGGGGCGCTGCGACACAACCGCCCACTGCCCGTCTGGCTGGCGGGTCAGGTCAAAGGCCACCAGTTGCAACCACGACCCCTCGCGCGCCTGCCACCCCCGCAGCGCACGCAGGTAGCCGGGGTGACCATGTACCAGCGCGCTGGGCAGCAGGCCGTCTTGAAGGCAGGTCTGCTGGCCATACACGTCGGCCATCAGGCGGTTGAGCAGCTGCGCCCGCTGCAGCACCCCCTGCTCGATCAGACTCCAGTCGTCACTGCCGATGATCCAGGGCAGCGCGTCCAGCGACCAGGGCCGCTGCTGCCCGGCGTCCGCGCTGTAGACGTTGTAGGTGATGCCATTGGCATGCACCTCGCGCTGCACGCTGGCCTGCACCCGGTCCAGCTTGGCTGCCAAGGCGTCAATGGGGCGCTCCTGCCCGGTCGTGTGCGGGCACTCGGTGGCAAAGAACTGGGCCCAGGCCTTGGACATCGCGTCTGGCCCTGCCACCCCACCCGGGGCGGCCCGCAACTCGTCGAACCGGCCCGGCAGGCCCGCCTGCGCGACCTGCAGCACCGCGGCGGATAGGTCGGCCAGAGCAGACGAGACCTCAGGATGGGCCCCGTTGATCATCGAACCTGGTGCCGCACTCACAACCAGCGCCCAGCGCCTGGGGCCCACGCCATCCGGCTCATTGCCGCAGATCGAGCGTCATCGGGTGCTCGAGGTGGAGTGGCGCCGCCCCCACCACCAGACGCCCAGGCGTGTGGTTCATCCGGAAGAACCGGTTCAGGCGCCGGGCCTCGGCCTCATACGCATTCACCGGGAAGGTGACGTAGTTCATGCCCCCGGCGTGACTGACGTGGTAGCGGCATCCGCCCAGGGATTTCTCGTTCCAGGTGTCCACCACGTCGAAGGTGAGGGGGGCATGCACCCCGATGCTGGGATGCAGGGCCGATGGCGGCGCCCAGGCCCGGTAGCGGACACCCGCCACGAACTCGCCCACCCGCCCAGTGGGGTGCAGGGGCAGGCGGCGCCCATTGACGGTGACCGCGTGGCGACGGTCGTTCAGGCCAGTCACCCGCACCTCCAGCCGCTCGAGAGAGGAATCCACATAGCGGACCGTGCCGCCCGGCGCACCCTCCTCACCCATCACATGCCAGGGCTCCAGCGCGTTGCGGATCTCAAGGTGGACACCAGCCACCGACACGTCGCCCATGAGCGGGAAACGGAACTCGAAATGCGGGTCGAACCAGTGCGTATCGAATGCGTAGCCGGCCTGCCGCATGTCGGCCATCACGTCCTCGAAGTCCATGCGCACCCAGGTGGGCAGCATGAACCGGTCGTGCAGGCCCGTGTGCCAACGTGACAGGGGGGCGGTGTAGTCCTCTCGCCAGAAGCGGGCAATCAGCGCGCGCAGCAGCAGCTGCTGCACCACACTCATGCGGGCATGCGGCGGCATCTCGAAGGCGCGCAACTCCAGCAGACCCAGGCGCCCCGTTGCGGTGTCGGGTGAATACAGCTTGTCGATGCAGAACTCGCTGCGGTGGGTGTTGCCCGTTACGTCGATCAGCACATTGCGCAGCGTACGGTCCACCAGCCATGGAGGCATGGCCTGGCCGTGGCGCTCGCGGCTGGCCCGCAGTTCCCTGAGTGCGATCTCCAGTTCCAGCACCTGGTCATTGCGCGCCTCGTCCACCCGGGGCGCCTGGCTGGTGGGGCCAATGAACTGGCCGCTGAACAGGTAGGACAGACTCGGGTGGTTGTGCCAGTAGGCAATCAGGCTGGCCAGCAACTCGGGCTTGCGAAGAAACGGGCTGTCCGCAGGCGTGGCACCGCCGAGCACGAAGTGGTTGCCGCCGCCAGTGCCAGTGTGGCGCCCGTCGGTCATGAACTTCTCGGTCGACAGGCGCGACTCCCAGGCGGCGTGGTACAGAAACTCGGTCTGCTCCACCAGCTCGCCCCAGGAGTGGGCGGGGTGGATGTTCACCTCGATCACGCCAGGGTCGGGTGTCACCGCACAGTGCTTGAGCCTCGGGTCACGTGGTGGGGGGTAGCCCTCGAGCACGATCTTCACGCCCAGTTCTGCCGCAGTGGCCTCCACCGCTGACAGCAGCTCAAGGTAGTCCTCGACCCGGGCCAGAGGTGGCATGAAGACATACAGCACGCCAGATTTCTGGCCCTGGGTCTCTGCCTTCGGGCCGTTCGCGCGACGAGGGTCGCGCACCTCCACACACAGGGTGGTTCGCGCCAGGCCCGCAGCCGACTCGAAGCGCCGAGGCTCGGCCACCAGGACTCTGCCCGCAGCGGCCGCGCCGACCAAGGAGCCCGCCCGGCCATCGCCCGACTGCAAGGTCACCCGGGATGCGGCAGACACAGGCGCCTGGCCCGGCAGCACGCCCGCCTGGATGCGCTGGGCGGCTGAAGCCCCCAGAGCCTCAGCGGGCACGGTGCGGGGCGGCAGCCCGCCCCGCTCGGCCATCGGGTCCACCTCGACCAGGTAGGGATAGTCGCCTTTGCTGACCCAGGGGAGCGAATCCAGCGGCAGGCGATAGCCCATCGGCGAATCCCCAGGAATCAGGTACAGGCGCTCGTCGCGCACGAACCAGGGGCCCGTCACCCAGCGCGGGCCCACAGTGGCTGGCCCTTCCACCGGCGCCAGGGGGAGCACATAGCCAATCTCGCTGTCGAGCTTCTGCTCGAACACGCGGCGCAACCGGGCACGCTCCAGTTCGTCGTCCAGGCGGGAGTCAAACGGGTCCACATTCACCGGCAGGCGCCGCTCTCGCCAGAGGTAGTAATACACGTCCTCGTAGCCCGGCTTGACCCACTGGTCGCTCAGGCCGAGCTTGGCCGTCAGGGCGTGGATGAAGCGCTTGGCATCGGCACTGGTGTAGCGATGCGGCTGACGCTCGTCGGCAAACAGGGCTGGGTCCTGCCAGCAGGGCTGGCCATCGGCACGCCAGTAGATGCTGAGCGCCCAGCGCGGCAGCTGCTCGCCGGGGTACCACTTGCCCTGGCCGAAATGCAGGAAGCCGCCATCGCCATAGCGGGCCCGCAGCTTGTGCACCAGCTCGGTGGCGTAGCCCCGCTTGGTGGGGCCCAGGGCATCGGTGTTCCACTCGGCGCCCTGGCGGTCGTCCACACTCACGAAGGTGGGCTCGCCCCCCTGGGTCAGGCGCACATCGCCCGCCACCAGCTCGTCGTCCACACGCCGCCCCAGTGCCAGCACTGCCTGCCACTGGTCGTCGGTGTAAGGCAACGTGACCCGCGGGCTTTCGTAGATGCGGGTCACCTTCATCTCGTGCGAGAAGTCCACCTCGCTCTCGTCCACCGCACCCTCAATGGGTGCCGCACTGCTGGGCTCGGGCGTGCAGGCCAACGGAATGTGCCCCTCGCCGGCCAGAAGGCCAGAGGTCGGGTCCAGCCCGATCCAGCCTGCACCGGGCAGGTAGACCTCGCACCAGGCATGCAGGTCGGTGAAGTCCACTTCGGTACCGCTGGGGCCGTCCAGCGCCTTCACGTCGGGCTTCAGCTGAATGAGGTAGCCCGAGGCAAAGCGGGCCGCCATGCCCAGATGGCGGAAGATCTGCACCAGCAGCCAGCCCGTGTCGCGGCAGGACCCGGCGGCCAGCTCCAGGGTCTGTTCGGGCGTCTGCACCCCGGGCTCCATGCGGATGAGGTAGCGGATCTCGCGCTGCAGGCGCTGGTTGAGCGAGACGATGAAGTCCACCGTGTTGGCTGGCTTGGCCTCGCTGACTTCGCGCCGCACGCTGTCCACCCAGGCCTTCAGGCGCGGCGTCAGCGCGCCAGCGCGCAGGTAGGGGGCCAGCTCAGACTTGAGCCCCGGCTCGTACGCAAAGGGTACGGTCTTGGCCGAGTCCTCGAGGAAGAAGTCGAAGGGGTTGTAGACCGACATCTCGGCCACCACCTCGACACTGACCCGGAACTCGCGGGTCTTCTCGGGAAACACCAGGCGCGCCTGGTAGTTGGCAAACGGGTCCTGCTGCCAGTTGATGAAGTGCTGCGCGGGTTCGCCCT